>CAZSJP010000282.1:0-6425 GCA_964606675.1 uncultured bacterium | reverse complement strand
GGCAAGCAGGGCCGGTTCCGCCAGAACCTGCTCGGCAAGCGCGTCGACTACTCGGGCCGTTCGGTCATCGTGGTCGGGCCGGAGCTGAAGATCGCCGAATGCGGCCTGCCGAAGATAATGGCGCTGGAATTGTTCAAGCCGTTCATCGTGCACGAGCTTGAGAAGCGCGGCATGGTGCAGACGGTGAAGAGCGCCAAGAAGAAGATCGAGCAGGGCAGTCCGGAGGTCTGGGACATATTGGCGGACGTCATCAAGGACCACCCCGTGCTCCTGAACCGCGCGCCAACCTTGCATCGTCTGGGCATTCAGGCGTTCCAGCCGAAGCTCGTCGAGGGCAAGGCCATTCGCGTTCACCCGCTCGTGTGCAAAGCCTTCAACGCAGATTTCGATGGCGACCAGATGGCGGTGCATGTCCCGCTATCTTTCGAGGCGCAGATCGAAGCCACGGTTCTCATGATGGCGTCGAACAACCTGCTCCAGCCGTCGAACGGCAATCCCATCGCCGTACCGACGCAGGACATGGTGCTCGGCTGCTACTACATGACCAAGCGGCGCACCCGCAAGCCCGGCGACGAAGAGAACGTGAAGCGATTTGGCTCTCCCGACGAAGCGGTACTGGCGCACATGCTCGGCAAGCTCGAGGTGCACGACGAGGTCGAGGTGCGCCTCAACGGCGAGCGGATTCGGACAACCATCGGGCGGTTGATGTTCAACAGCATCGTCCCGGATGAACTCGGGTTCATCGACCAGCTCATGGGGTCGAAAGAACTAAGCACGCTCGTGCGCGAAGTGCATCGGCAGCTCGGAAACGCCGCCACGTGCGACTTCCTGGATCGCCTGAAGTGGTTCGGTCACCACCACGCCACCCAGGCCGGCGTCTCGATCGGCATCGACGACGTGGTCGTGCCGGACGGCAAGACGACGCTCATCGACGCGGCAACGGTCGAGATCGAGGAAGTGCAGGAACAGTACGAGCAGGGCGTCATCACCGATGGCGAGCGCTACAACAAGATCGTGGACATCTGGTACCTGACGTCCCACCGTGTATCGTCACTGATGTACGAGAATCTTGCGAACGTCGAGGACGGCTTCAACCCGATCTACATGATCGCCGACTCGAAAGCGCGCGGCAGCCAGGAACACATCCGGCAGCTTGCCGGCATGCGCGGCCTTATCGCCAAGCCCGTGAAGAAGATCACCGGTGCGTTCGGAGAGATCATCGAGTCGCCGGTCACGGCGAACTTCCGCGAAGGCCTGTCGGTGCTGGAGTACTTCATCTCCTCCCACGGCGCGCGCAAGGGGTTGGCCGACACGGCTCTCAAGACTGCCGAAGCGGGCTACCTGACGCGTCGTATGGTGGACGTGGCGCAGGACGTGGTCGTTTCCGAGATCGACTGTGGCACGATTCTCGGTCTCGAAGTCACGGCGCTCAAAGAGGGCGAAGAGGTGATGGTGCGCCTCGCCGATAGGATCCTCGGCAGGACCGCCCTTGACGACGTGGTCGACCCGTACACGGGCGAGGTTATCGTCGAGATGGGGCAGCAGATCACCGAGGCCCTGGCGTCGGACATCGAGGATCGCGGCATTGAGACGGTCCGCATCCGGTCGGCCCTCACGTGCGAGACGCGCGGCGGCATCTGCGCCGGCTGCTACGGGAGAAACCTGGCGACCGGCAAGATGGTGGACATAGGCGAGGCTGTTGGCGTGGTTGCCGCGCAGTCCATCGGCGAGCCCGGCACCCAGCTTACGCTTCGGACGTTCCAGCTCGGCGGCACGGCCGCTCACTCGGCGGAGCAGTCCCGGATCGAGTCGAAGCGGTCGGGTACCGTCCGGTTCAAGAACATCAAGCTTGCCGAACGCACGGACATCAGTACGGTGCTGAGCAGGGGCAACGGCGAGATCGAGATTCTCGACGAACACGGCGACCCGCGTTCGCGCCTCGAGGTGCCGTACGGAGCGCTTCTCGAGGTCAAAGACGGGCAACACGTCGATAGTGGCGATGCCGTATTCGAGTGGGATCCGTACAACAACACAATCCTCACTCACGCGACGGGCATCGTGAAGTTCGTCGATCTCATCAGCGACGTGACCTTCCGTGAAGAGATGTCGGAGGCCCACGTCGAGCGCGTCGTTGTCGACCAACGCGACCGCAAGCTGAACCCGCGCATAGAGATTGTCGACAGCGAGGGCGGGACGATCCACCAGGTGAACGTTCCGGTCGGCGCGCAGTTGATCGCGCAGGACGGCCAGGCGGCCACGGTTGGCGACCAACTGGTGAAGATTCCTCGCGAACGAGCGAAGACGCGCGACATCACGGGTGGACTTCCCCGCGTGGCGGAGCTGTTCGAGGCCAGGCGCCCGAAGGAGCCGGCGGTCGTATGCGAAATCGACGGCCTCACGAGGCTCGGAGCGCAGGTTCGAGGATCTCACGAGATCATCATCACCAGCGACGTCGGCGAGGAGCGGCAGTACTATGTTCCCTACGGCAAGCACACGCTAGTCCACGATGGCGACCACATTCGCGCGGGCGAGCGCCTTTGCGAAGGCTCGGTGAACCCGCACGACATCCTCAGCATCCAGGGGCCGTTCGCCGTTCAGGAGTATCTGCTGAACGAGATCCAGGAAGTGTATCGTCTGCAGGGCATTGAGATTAATGACAAGCACATCGAGATCATTATCCGCCAAATGCTGCAGAAAGTAAGAATCGTCGACCCTGGCGATACGACCTTCCTGGAAGGCGACCTGGTGGATCGGTTCCGTTTCACCGACGAGAACATCTCCGTTCAGGAGGCGGGCGGTCAGCCCGCTACGTTCGAGCCGGTGCTGCTCGGCATCACGAAGGCTTCCTTGATGACGGAGAGCTTCATCAGCGCGGCGTCATTCCAGGAGACAACCAGGGTCCTTACTCAGGCAGCCGTCGAAGGCAAGGTCGACTCGCTGGTAGGCCTGAAGGAGAACGTGATCATAGGCCACTTAATTCCGGCAGGTACAGGACTTTCGTCCTACAGGGCGGCACGCCCGGAAGGCGGCGAACTAGAGCCGATACCTGAGCGTCCGCCGGAGGAAGAGGAAGACGAGGCGACTTTGGGCACGAGGGTGCTTGACGTTGGCTGATATCCTTTGTAGCTTTAAAGACTTGGCAGAACCAGAAACGATGCGGAGATCGCGCTAGATGCCCACAATCAACCAGCTCATCAGAAAAGGACGCCAGCGCCCCAATGCTAAGACGAAGGCTCCCGATCTCCACGGGTGTCCTCAGCGGCAGGGCGTGTGCACGCAGGTCAGAACCGCGGGTCCGAAGAAGCCCAACTCGGCGCTTCGCAAGATCGCGCGAGTCAGAATGACAAACGGCAGAGAAGTCACTGCGTATATCCCCGGAGAGGGGCACAACTTAGTGGAGCACTCGATAGTGCTTGTGCGCGGTGGCCGTGTGAAGGATCTGCCGGGCGTGCGGTATCACATAGTCCGAGGCGTTCAGGATGCCTCCGGTGTCGAAGATCGACGAGCTGGGCGGTCGAAGTACGGTACGAAACGACCTAGGTAAAGGATACAGGAAGCAACCATGGCACGACGGCGTCGAGCAGTAAGACGGGAACTGTTGCCGGATCCGAAGTTCAACAGCGTTGTGGTGGCGAAGTTCACCAGCAACCTGATGAAGGACGGCAAGAAGAGCGTTGCGGAAAACGCGCTCTACAGCTCTCTCGATATGGTTGCCGAGCGGACCGGGGAAGACCCACTATCGGTGTTCCAGAAGGCGCTCGACAACATCAAACCGGTCGTCGAGGTGAAGCCTCGGAGGGTCGGCGGGTCGACCTATCAGATCCCCGTCGAAGTTTCCCCTCACCGGCGGCAAGCGCTTGCCATGCGTTGGCTGATACAGTATTCCCGAGAGCGCAGCGAACGGACTATCGCCGAGCGACTTGCGGCGGAGATCATCGCTGCGTCCAACAACGACGGGAACTCGGTGCGTCGAAGGGAAGACACGCATCGTATGGCCGAAGCCAACAAGGCCTTCTCTCACTATCGTTGGTAGGCATGCGATCCGAAGTAGCGCCGCGTCCGAGCAACTGACGAGGCGTCAACCGGATCGGTAGAGTGCCGAACCAAGTCGGGCAACCAAGTAGTCGCATCCAAGCGGACTTCGGCGCGCAAGCGCAGGAATCCCTGTGCGGCTGTGCAGCCCACATCCCGAAGACTGTCGGAAAATGGCTCAAGATTACCCATTAGAACGTACCCGCAATATCGGCATCATGGCCCATATTGACGCGGGAAAGACCACCGCCACAGAGCGTATCCTGTTCTACACGGGTCGCATCCACCGCACCGGAGAGGTCCATGACGGCGCGGCTACGATGGACTGGATGGAGCAGGAGAAAGAGCGTGGCATCACGATAACCTCTGCCGCGACAACGTGTTTCTGGGACTCGCATCGGATCAATATTATCGATACGCCCGGCCACGTCGACTTCACGGCAGAAGTGGAGCGCAGCCTTCGCGTACTGGATGGCGCAATCGGACTTTTCTGCGCGGTCGGAGGCGTGGAGCCTCAGTCGGAGACCGTGTGGCGCCAGGCCGATCGATACTGCGTGCCGCGCCTGTGCTTCGTGAACAAGATGGACCGCACCGGGGCAGATTTCTTCAACGTGTTGTCGATGATGGAGCAGCGCCTAGGCGGACGGTTCGTCCCGCTGCAGATTCCCATCGGCAGCGGCGAGATGTTCACCGGGTTGGTGGATCTGATCACCATGCGCGCCATTACGTATAGCGACGAGGCGAAAGGCTCGATCTTCAGCGAAGGCGACGTCCCTCGCGACATGGTCGAGCAGGCCAACGCATACCGAGAGCGCATGATCGAAGCGGCAGCGGATTTCGACGACGACGTGATGCATCATTTCATCGACGGAACGACCGACGACATCAGCGAAGAATCGCTCCGCAACGCGATCCGCAAGGGCACCCTCGAAATGCAGATGTACCCCGTTTTCTGCGGCTCTGCATTCAAGAACAAAGGCATCCGACGCCTCCTCGACTCCGTTATCAGCTACCTACCATCCCCCGTTGACGTTCCGCCTGTTGTAGGCACGATCCCCGACGACGAATCCGTCGAGGTTACGCGCGACCACACGGAAGACGAGCCTTTCAGCGCGCTGGCGTTCAAGGTGGCGACCGATCCATACGTCGGTCGCCTGACGTTCATGCGGATCTACAGCGGCGTGCTCACGGCCGGGTCGTACGTCTACAATGCGTCCACCGGGCGCAAGGAACGAATCGGTCGCATTCTTCGGATGCACTCGAACAAGCGTGAAGAACTGGAGGAGGTTGGTGCCGGCGATATCGCCGCGGTCATCGGCCTCAAGAAGACGACGACCGGCGACACGCTGTGCGACGTTGACGATCCGGTGCGGCTTGAGCGGATGACGTTCCCCGAGCCGGTCATCACGATCGCTATCGAGCCGAAGACAAAGGCGGACCAGGAGCAGTTGGCGGTCTCGCTCAACAAGCTGGCTGAGGAAGACCCGACGTTCCAGCTTCGCCAGGACGTCGACACCGGGCAGACTCAAATTAGCGGGATGGGCGAGCTGCATCTTGAGATCATCGTGGACCGGTTGCGTCGAGAGTTTCGGGTCGAGGCAAATGTCGGTCGGCCGCAGGTTGCCTACAAGGAAGCGATCACTCGCACCGTGGATCACGTCGTGCGCTACGTGCGTCAGACCGGTGGCCGCGGCCAGTACGCTCACGTCGAGTTGACGTTCGAGCCTGGCGAGCCCGGCACGGGATTGGTGTTCGACGATGCGATCGTCGGCGGGTCCATTCCGCGCGAATACATCCCGTCTGTTCAGCGCGGGATAGCCGCGGCGATGGAAAGCGGGCCGGTGGCAAGTTTCCCGGTCGCCGACATCAAGGCGACGCTAACGGATGGCTCCTATCACGAGGTCGACTCCTCGGAGATGGCCTTCAGAGCTGCCGGTGCGATGGCGTTCCGTGAAGCGGCGCGCAAGGCCGCTCCGGTGATACTCGAGCCGGTGATGAAAGTGGAAGTCACTGTTCCGCAAGACTATCTGGGCGACGTGATGGGCGATCTCAATTCGCGGCGGGCGCAGGTCCGGGGGATTGTGCCGCGTGTCGAGGCTCAAGTGGTTGCAGCCGACGTGCCCCTCAGCGAAATGTTCGGTTACGCTACGGACCTGCGATCGAAAACGCAAGGCCGAGCGATCTACACGATGGAATTCGAAGAGTACCGCCACGCGCCACGCGCGCTGATGGAAGGACTCGTCACGTTGGCCAATGGTTCGAGGTCGGCTGCCTGACGATCAGGCGAAGCGGGTGACCACGGGCTAGAAGCTCGTGGCCGGACCCCGGAGGTGATAGAGATGGGCAAGGAGAAGTTTGAGCGGACGAAGCCGCACGTGAACGTAGGTACGATC
>CAZSJP010000281.1:0-6432 GCA_964606675.1 uncultured bacterium | reverse complement strand
CAAGGTGGTAATCGACCGGCTGCACGACGCCGGCATACAAGCGGGCCTACACACGTACGCCTTCTTCATCGACAAGGCTTGTCCGTGGGTTACGCCGGTGCCCGACCGGCGCCTCGGAACGGACGCCACGTTCACGCTCAAGAGCACTCTCGACGCCGCCGGCGAGACGGTGACCGTGAGCGAGTCGACCGAAACGATGTCGGCGATCACGGGGTTCTTCGTCCGCAACAGCGTGACGTTGCGGATCCAGGATGAGCTGATAGTGTACACCGACGTGGACGCATCGGGCAGCTTCACCGGGTGCGAGCGTGGCGCGCACGGCACGAAGGCCGCTCCGCACGGCGCCGGAACCGAAGTGCATCACCTGAAGGAGTGCTTCGGCCTGTTCACACCGGGTGGCGATTCGTCGCTTCTCGTCGACGTTGCCGCACGAACCGCCGAGGCGTACAACCGTTGCGGTTTCGACATGATGTATCTCGACGCGCTCGACGGTGAAGACGTTTTGGGCGGCGGCGAGTGGGGATGGCACTATGGCTCGAAGTTCGTGTTCGAGCTGGCGAAGCGGCTGAAGCGGCCGGCGCTGATGGAGATGAGCACGTTTCACCATCACATCTGGCACGTACGCGCGCGAATGGGTGCGTGGGACCATCCCACCAGGGGCCACAAGCGTTTCATAGACGCTCACGTCGACTCGAACAAGACATGCACGAGGATGTTCCTGCCCGCTCAGCTCGGATGGTGGTCCGTGAAGACGTGGCTCGGCACTGAAGGCGAACCGACGTTTGCCGACGACATGGAGTACTGGTGCTGTAAGGCCATCGGCAGCGACGCCGGGTTATCGCTGATGGGCGTCGATCCGACGACGATCGTCGAGAAACCAGGGCTCGCCAGATACGCCGACGTCGTGGGCAGATACGAACGTCTCCGACGCGCCGGAGAAGTGTCCGACTCGACGCGGCAGCTCATGGCAGCGCCTGGGGCGGAGTTCGCATTGGGGACCGGCCCGGACGGGGTCGAGCGCCTTCGGCCGGCAACGTACTCGAAGCATACGGTAGCCGCCGCCGATGCGGCATCCGCCCGGTTCGCGGTGTCTAACCCGTACGGCTCACAGCCGTTCGGTGCCCGTATCGAGGCGCTCTACTCGGCGGCGCCATACGACGATTCGGCCGGCATCGTCGTACTGGACGTCGGCGAGCTCGCGCAGACGGAAATCCAGGCGGTCGCGGCGGGCATGAGCGCTGAACTGACGCCCTCATCGGACATCGCGCCCGACGGCGCTGGCACCGCATGCTACCGCGCCACCAACTCGCTCAGCGAGGAAGATGGCGGAGCCGACGCGCCGACCTGGACTCAGGCCGTCGCATCGTTTTCGCCGCCGATGGACCTTGGCGGGCACGAGGCGCTGGGTTTCTGGATCCATGGCGATGGCAAGGGCGAGGTGCTGAACCTGCAGCTTCAGTGCCCGGAGCACCTCATCTCCGGCCTCGGCGACCACTACGTGCCGATCGATTTCACCGGCTGGCGTTACTTCGCGCTCATCGAACTGGAGGGTGAACGCGTCGGGGACTACGCGTGGCCGTACAGTGGCAACCACTACGGGACGCACCGAGAAGGCGTGGTCTACGACCAGACCGAATCTATCGGCCTATGGTACAACAACGTACCAGCAGGAGAGACCGTTGAGTGCCACGTCTCGCCGATCAGGGCGCTGCCGCTGCGAAAGGTCGCGCTCCAGTCGCCGACGATCACGGTTGGCGGGAGCATGATCCGGCTTCCAGTCGAGATCGAGACCGGGTGCTACGTAGAACTGGATGCCGCTGGGCGATGCGTGTTGTACGGCCCCGAGGGTGAGGCGATCCGGGAGATCGAGCCGGAAGGAAGTGTGCCGATTCTGGCGACCGGCGAGAACGAGGTCTCGATATCTACGGCGAATGGGCTTGATGCCGGCGCGAGGGCGAGGGTATCGCTTTCGTGTGTGGGCGATCCAGTGGCGTAGCCGGTCGTCGCGCGTCGTCGCCGTTTCACCGGCGTATCATTGCCGCGTCGCTGCCGCGAGGATCACTTCCTCCATCCGACGGGTCAGTTTCGCCACGTCGAACCGGTCTCGCACGCGGGCTTGCGCGGCGTGGCCGAGGCGTCGTCGCAACGCTTCGTCGTCTGCCAGCCGGCCGAGCGCGTCGGCGAGCTCATCGGAATCGCCCGGCTCGACGAGAAGGCCGTCGATGTTGTGGGTCACGATCTCGGGCACGCCTCCGGAGCGACACGCGACCACCGGAAGCGCCATCGCCATGGCCTCGATGATGGACCGACCGAACGGCTCCCAGTAGGACGGCATGCAGTGGATGTCGAAATCCGCCAGCGCGGGCCGAACGTCCTTCCGGAAGCCCGCGAAGATGAACCGATCGGCGATGCCGAGATTGCGTGCACGGGCCTCGCATTGCGCGCGGTAACCCGCCGGAGCGCTGGCCGGAGCGTCTCCGACGACGACGAACACGGCCTCGGGTCGCTGTTTCAGAACGGTTGACGCCGCCTCGATGAGAACGTCGATGCCCTTGCGCGGCTCGACGCGCCCCGTATATCCGACTACGATCTTGTCCGGAGCGATCCCCAGCTCTTGCCGGAGACTTCCATTGGCGATGCCGGCGCCCTCGTATTCCGTCAGATCGACTCCGTTGTGTATCACGCTGACGCAGCCGTCCGGTAAGCCGGTGTCCGGCAAGCCGGCGTAGGTCTCGGCGGTCGCGCTGGAGTTGGCGATGACGCGGCGCACCGCCGGCAGGCGGGCGAGCGTCCGGCAGAAGACGCGGCGGAGCGGTCCGCTCGGCAGGTTGCGGGCATGCAGCACGCACGACGCGTTGCCGAGCTGTGCGGCAGGCGCACCGACGGCGTGCATCGTCAGGTTGTTGCAGTAGACCGCCTCGATGCCTCGACGGCGGAACAGCATGGCCAGCCGTGGTATCAGGCACACGACGTCGAGAGTGTTCGCCGCGAGGCTGAGGGCGCGGGTCACGCTGTTGTCGCTGCTGAAACGCTGCTTTCCGGAGTTCTCGGGGAATCGATCGGGGACGACGACCTCTATGCCGAGGTCTGCGTAACGGTCGGCAAAGATGCCTGCCGCAGGGAGGACGACGAGCGGCTCAATGCGCTCACGGTCGAGGTGTTTGAGCAGGTAGTACATGCTCCATCCGGCCCCACCGCCGCGCACGCACTTCGCGAGGAAGGCTACTCTGACGGGATCGTGCCGACTTGCCCCATGGCCGTTCCCTCCGTGCGAGCTTAGCATTCCGGGCTCGGCAGTGCTGCGTTCGTGTCGCTCGTTTGCGGCGTACTGTCCATCACCTTCTCGTAGGTCTGACGTGTCATCTCCGCCGTTCTCTGCCACGTGAACGCCTCTGCATGCGCTCGCCCGCGAGCCGCAAGATCGCCGCGAAGGCCCGGATCGCGGTACAGTTCGCCCATGGCGGCGGCGATTGCCTCGACGCTGTACGGGTCGACAAGCAGCGCCGCGTCCCCGGCGACCTCCGGCAAGACGCCCCGGTCGCTGGTGATGACGGGACAGCGCAACGCCTGCGCCTCTATGAGCGGTATCCCGAACCCCTCGGCGAGCGACGGGAACACCATCGCGACGGCTCCCTGGAGCATCGCCACGAGTTCGGCGTCGGGCACCTGCTTCATCAGCCTGACACTGGCTTCGAGGCCCCTCCGAGCGATGTGCTTCCCCAGCGGTCCGTACGCATCGCCACGGCCGGCGATCCGGAGTTCGGCTCCATCGAGGGCCGGCCCGGCGTGGGCGAGCGCGTCGATAACGCGCGGCACGTTCTTGTTCCAGCTGCTGTTGCCGACCATCATGAAATAGGGCGTCTCACCCTCTGCCGGTGGCGACGTCGATTCCCCCGCCTTCAGGAACGAGTCCGCCACTCCGTGCGGCACGACTGTCATTCGGGATGGCTCGGTTCCCATGTGACGCTCTGCCAGGTCCGCCGTGTGCTGCGAGACCGCCACGACGTGGGATGCGCGCCGCAGGCTGCTTGGCAGCGCGATCCTGCCATAGGCGTGCTCTATCCTGTTCTTCTGTCGGCTGAACCAGTGGTCGTTGCTCGCGAGGGCGGGGTATTCGACCGCAAACAGGTCGTGGAGGGTGAGGATAGCCGGCGTTCGGATGCCCAGCGGCAGGAACTGGTGCAGGCAATGGTACACGTCGGCACCTATTCGGTCGATGTTCTTGGCTCCGAACAGGAAATTGCGCAGCGTCGCGGTCGAGCTTGGCACTCGCACGATGGTGAAGTTCGCTTGGTTGACGGGTTCGCCACGGTAGTCCTCGTTGAGGATTACCACGTAGTCGGTGCGTCGATCCACCTGCGCGAGGCCGCCGATGAGCTGGAGTTCATACCTGTTGTGACCGCTGGCAACGCTTCCCACGCGTCTGGCGTCGAGGCACACGCGCATGGCCATCTCCCTCTCCGGCCGTAGTCCCGACCCGATGCGCCCGCCAAGGAATCCTTGCGGCGCCACGGGATGGTCGGACCCGTCAGCCGGGCAGCTTCCACACTTTCGTCTGTCCGACGTGCCTGGTGTAGGGCGCCGGGCCTGCGAATACGATCGGATCGGTGGGCGCCGGGGGTCCCAGATCCCGGTATTCCTCGCGGTACGTGTCGTCCAAGAGCAGAAGCCCACCCGGCCGAACTTTCGGCAGAGCATGTCCGAAGCAGCTAACCCGCGCGCGACCGTCCACCACCACCAGATCGAAGCTGGCGTCAGGGTGGTTGTCTATCGTCCGAGCATAGTCCTCGAAGTTCGTGCCGTCGTGCTCCGGCCTGCTCGAGCGATATTCGGAGTTCCCACGCGGCGACGGGCCATCGCCGTCGGGCTGCGGAGGTACGAACCGGTAGTCGCAGTTGCCGATGCGCTGATCCGCCAGATACCCCGATATGGCACGATGCCAATGGCCGTTATGTTCCACGGAGACCACCCGAGCCACCCGCCGAGCGAAGAAGAACGTCGACGCCCCTGAACCGTACTCGAACACCGACATCTCAGGCTGCAAGTTGGCGTCGAGCCACTTGGTGGCCGTGTAGGGCATCATCGGCAGTCGTTCCGGCACCGGCGACGGCAGCGTCATCGAGCCCGCCCATCGGAACAGGTTGGCAGCCTGGCGCGGGTCCCTCAGGGTCGCGTAGAACACCGTCTCCGGGACTTCCCTCATCGCACGCAGCACCGTTCCCCAGCGTCTTGACATCTACTTCTCCACCGCGGTAGCGGCCGGTTCCGCGCTCTGCTCGCCACCGTCGCGAGGTTCTGCTTTCCCCGTTTGGCTCTCGGACGCGCGGCGTCGGTTCCGCCTCAAAGGCCGAGCCAACCTGCCGAGCAATCGATCTCGCGCTTCTTCGAGGAGGAACTTCCCGGGATGGCTGTTGAACAGCGATTCGCCCACGTTGCAGTATACGCCGCAGCCCGGTTGGCACTTCCTTGGCGCTCTGAGCGATCGCAGCATCTCGGGAGTCACGTCCATGACGTCGGTGTTGGGCGTGCGCTGCATACTGCACAGCCAGATCTTCCCCGTTGCCGAGACGAAGAAGAACTTGCTGCCCGCGATGCATTCCCAGTCTGTGGCTCGTCCTGCGAGCATGTCCTTCTGGTAGCGAAGCAGGGCCGACGTGGTGTGAATCGGTCTGCCGCGTCGTTTCTGCGATACGTGGTAGTCGATGACTCGGTCGAGCGCTTCTCGCTCGCCGGTGTCGACGGTGAAATCGCCCTCGACACCCGCGTGTACGAGACGCGTGTGCGTCGAAACCTCGTTGCTGAGGCCGTACTCGAGCACCTTCTCCGCTTCGACGACGCTCTCGGCGAACAGCACACCCGAGAGGTGCCAACGCATCCCGCTGGCCTCCAGATGCCGCAGCTTCGGCATGATGGTCTTGAGCGATTTGCGCGTCGAGGCGGTCGGCGTCATGCGGTCGACACTGACCTGCACCGAGCGGAGGCCGGCGTCTTCCAGCGCGCCGACGACGTCGCTATTCAGGAAGAAGCCGTTCGTAGACATGCTGGTCGCCAGACCCATCTCTTTGGCGGCGAACCTGGTGATCTCGACTATGTCCGGGTGCAGAAGCGGCTCTCCGCCCTGCAGGCCGATTCGGATGCAGCCAAGGTCGCGAACTTTCTCGATCCATCTCTTCACGTCGTCTACGGGTGGGTGCGGGACCGAGTTATCGTATTCGGTGCAGTAGTGGCAATCGAGGTTGCACCGGTCCGTGACATAGAGGTGACACCCTATCGGCAGGTCGTCGAATGCCCGTTTGAGGCGTCTCCAGCCCGAGTTGTCGCTCAATAGTGTCTTCCGCCGGCGCATAGGCCGACCTCCTGTATCGAATGCGGTCAGGAGGGGAGCGCCACGGCTCCCCGGTCATGGTAGAGAATGTACCGAATCGCCCGCAC
>CAZSJP010000280.1:4159-6457 GCA_964606675.1 uncultured bacterium | reverse complement strand
GGCCCGACTGGCCAGCGCATACTTGGCGCGCTCGGACCAATCGCTACGAGGTGTGGGGATCGGTTCGCCGAGTGTCCTGATCGAGTCGCAGTCGGGCCGATAGCTCTCTTTGCGCGAATCTCGCCCCGTGTGCTTCACGGCCCTGACTTCGATCCACTGGTATTTCCTGTATTGCTGGCTGAATGGGAGATCCCTGAAGTTGATGGGATAGAGGCGCACGAACTCCCCATCTTCCGTCACGCCGGCGGTGCAGACAAGCTCGTCGTACTTCGATGACGGGATCGGGTACGTTTTGACGGTGATGAGGACTCTCAACGTCTGGGACGCTCCCGCGTTCATCGTCACAGGTGTACGACCTCCAGTCCGCAAGCGCCTGAGACTGCATATGCCAGCCGGCTCCGATGACAGTGCCGGACGTCCCTCTCGACGCAAAGCAACACCGATGGCTGCGCCTCCATGGACCGGGCAACTCCCGTGATATGGTCCTGGACGCTCGGAAGTATATCTCTCTCGTAGCGCTCCAGCAGGCGCGCGTACGAGCTATCATCCCCCAACTCGGCGCGATACACACTGGGAATTCCCAGTTCCGGTGCGTGGGCGTAGCGCATTCCCAGCTTGTTGGAGATCTCGCTGAGGTGTGAACGGCAGAACCCGTACTTCCGGGACACTGGATTGGCCCGTACGTCTATGATGCCCTCGATCCCCTGCCTCAACAACTGATCGAAGAACGCGTCCACCGACTTCCCCTCATAGCCGGTTGTATACACCGCGGGAACGGCTGGTCGCCTGATGTCCGCAGCCCCGGCCGGCCGAAGATCAGCCAACTCGCTTGCTGACGCGTACCACGGGTACCTCCGGTACACGTCCTCCATCAGAGATCGCTGATGGACCTCTCCGTATCCCCGTAGAATCGCAGCTACGGCTCTGCGCTTGGTGGCGGGCAATTCGCGAGCCCTCTCCGCCACCAGGTGCCGCATGTCTGCTCTGATCGCCACACAGTCCTCTTGTGGCGCAACATATCCATCTCGCCGAAGGTTCGCTAGTTCCCTGTACAAAGCGAAGGAGAAGGGGCCGTATCTGTAGGGAACGAAATCGTAGAACGCCTGATCCTTCCCTAGCTCCGTCTCCTGGCGAACCAGAAACACCAGCTTCACGAACACCGTTCGCGAAAGTGGTTTGCCGTACTGATCTAGAAGGCTCAAGACCGTCTTTTGTCGTGTCAGCACGTAGCCTCTCCGGTTGGGGCGCCTCTTCCTCTGCCGGTGCGCCTCTGCGATGGTTGAGCCGGTGCAGCCACCAAGTCGCAGCCGCGCTCACTCAAGTGTAATATATAGTCTGGATTTCGGCAAGCGGAGACCGTGCCAGGCCGTCCGGCTGGCACCTTTGCTCGGATGCGCCGCTACTCGCCCTTCACCGGGAAGTAGACTGTGTAGCGCTCGTCGACAATGTCCTTTAGCGGCATGAAGCGCGTACCGCTTCCCTGGTTGCGCGTTCGGTAAGCGGGGAGCCAGTCGCCCCATTGCCTTTCGTTGTCGGGGGTCAGGATCGTCGTCGGGTCTTCGACGTCGCCGTGCAGCGTTTGCTCGCCATCGCACAGTCCGGCGAGCACCACCGGACCATCCATGAAGGCAACGCATTCCGGCGCGTCGGGCAGAGGGCACGCTGTCAGCGCCTTCGGTAGCTCGATTCGCACGGTGTTGTTGTCCCATTTCCGGCGGACTTCGTGGAATCGCGACGGGTCGGCGTGGCCATGCTCTCGCTCGCCGTCCACTTCGATGGAAGCCTCGCGCGCAAGCCACCACGGCCCGCGGAGCGACAGCGAGAACTCCACCGGCGTCTCGCACCGTATGGCTATCTCGACCATGCCACATTTCGGTCGTCTGGTCGCGCCCGCCTGCGGTAGCGAGGTCTGCCGTACCGAAACAGCGACGCCGTCTCGCTCGCACATTAGCACGCTCGGCACGTATCCGGCCACGACGATCCCATCGGCGCTCTCATAGTAGATATGCGCGTTGTGCCGCGTGTGAGCCTGCACGAGCGAGCCATGGCAACACCAGAAATCGTTCGTCGGCGACCCCCACACCTTCTGCCCGCCTTGCTCCAACGGCAGCCAGTAGCTGATCATGCCGGTCGTCGGATGCTGCTGCGCCAGTATGCCGTTGATGTGGTTCCGCTCGATGTAGTCGGCGTACTGGCACTCGCCCGTCCAACGGAGGAGGAAGTCGGCCAGCCGCATCATGTTGTAGACGGTGCAATGCTCCTGGTTCTTCGGACCGAGCCGAGCGGACTGCTCGAAGG
>CAZSJP010000280.1:373-4149 GCA_964606675.1 uncultured bacterium | reverse complement strand
CCATATCTCGCCACAGGTCTGCCCGCCCGTCGCGTAGTACCCGCGATCAGTGACGGCAGAGCGCCAATAGGCATCTACCGTTTCGCGCCATCTGTCGTCGGCCGTGACCTCGAACGCCCGCGCGGCACCGTGGATCTCGGGGATGGTCGTGTTCGCGTGCATGTTCGTCAACATGTCGCGGCCGGCCCGCAGGCCGTCGAAGAGGCGTCGCCGCTCGTAGCGATGAAGCAGATCGAGGTGCTCCTTCTCGCCGGTGATTCCGTATAGATCGGCCCAGACCTCCAACATCCCTCCGGTTTCCACCTCGAGCAGGTTGTCCATTTGGTCCTCGGAGAACTGCCCGGTCCATTTGTGGAACCACCGCGCAGCCCGGACCAAGACCTCCAGCGCCTCGGGATTGCCGGCGAATGCATATGCGTCGTGAAGGCCCATGAGGGTCTTGTGAACCACGTAGTGCGGTGCCCACGTCGGCTGGCCTTTGGCGGTCCATTCGAGGTACGACGGAGGTATCGACCCGACCCATTCGCCGCCGTTTCGCTTCTGACAGCGAGCCAGTTCCGAGACGACCTGGTCCGCCCGGACCTTCGCTTCGGCGTCTCCGGTGGCGGCGCACATGCGGGCCGCCGCCGAGAGCCAATGGCCGAGAAATTGCCCGCGGACCTGGCACGTCGGCGACTCCCAGCCCCAGTGATATCCGTCGCCGCTGTCGGGCGCGGGGTTGTGCGTGTTTCGCATCGGCGGCTGCCAGAGGCGGGCCTCCATGTAGTGGTTCTGGAGGATGTTCTCGTTCTTCAGGCTCATCACGTACGAGCGGTTCACCTCGTACCGCGACTCGTACTCGCTTGGCAGCAGCTTCACGTCGCCCGGGGGGAATGCGTTCAGCGTATGTTTCATAGGTCTGGGCCTGTCCACGGAATGAGAGGTCCGACATCGTCGGTGTCCGATACGATCGGCACATTAGGATACCAATCGCGAGACCGCGTGTCAGCCCGCCGGAGTCCCGTTCGGGGGGGCACCCACCGGGTCGCCGTCCGGTCCTCAAAGAGCGGGTTGCGCCCGTCGCGGCAACACGGCGACACTTCATGTGCCGGCATAGGACGTTTTCACACGCAGATTGGAGAGACCCATGTCGTTCCCGCTAGCTCACGGCAGTACGCCGCCCATGATAACGCCTATGACCGAGGACGCCGCGTCGATCGACCGCGCGGGGATCGCGGCGCTGGTCGACTGGCACGTCGACGCGGGCTCGACCGGGCTGTTCTTCGTCTGTAGCACGGGTGAGATGTTCGCTCTGAGCGACGATGAGATGGTCGAGGTCGTCGACGCTGCCGTCGACGCTGCCGACGGTCGGGTGCCGATCGTCGCCGGTCTGCCATTCCCGGACGTCGAGCACAAGGCGGAAGTCGCGACGAGATACGAAGAGGTCGGGGCCTCCGGCGCGGTTGCGCTACAGCCGTTCGAGAGTCCGCCGGACGAGGACACTATGTACGAGCACTACGCTCGGCTGGCCAACGAGACGTCGATCCCCCTGCTCATCTACGAACACCCGAAATGGAAGTCGACTCATCTCCTGACGCCCTCGTTGGTCGGTAAGCTGGCGGCCACGGGGCGGTATTTCGGGATGAAGGACTGCACCGGCGACCTCGGGCGCCTGACGGCCATGGCCGAAGCGGGCAAGGGCCAGTTCGGCGTGATGCAAGCCGTCCAGGAGCGTCTGCTTTCGGCGATGGCGTGCGGTGCTACCGGCGCATGCGCCACTGCGAGCAACGCGTACCCGCATTTGTATCGAAGGCTGTACGACGCGTTTGACGCCGGAGACATCCAGAAGGCGTACGCGATGCAGGGCGTCATGCGGACCTTGCTCGAAATGTACGGGGCCTCCGGCGGACCCAAGCGCGTGCTGAACGGGCTAGGCCTTCCCATCAACACAGCATCGCGCGGCAAGAGGCCGATCGACGAGGAACGGGCGAAGCACACCGACAAGCTTGTCCGCTTCCTTCGAGACGAGCTCGCGTAGCCGTCGCGAGGCAGGCTCATGCTGCACGTGGCGGTCCGGCCTGCGTCGCGTGCGACGCGCTGGGGTGGACTATGAAGACGGATCGCAAAGTCCTCGTTGTTGCTTGCGTCATGGGATTACTCCTCTGGCCAGCCGACGCCGTCGTGGATTGGCTCGTATTCCACGAGGGTACGTTCCTGGAGGCCTTGATCTCGGGTGTGTCGCTGCACGAGACGTACATGCGTCTGTTCGGGGCGGCCATGGCAATCGCGTTCGGCGTTTACGCGTTCAGAACCATCGCCCGGCGCACGCATACCGAAGAAGCGCTCAAAGCGGCGAACGAAGAATTGGACGGCAGAGCCGAGATACTGCAGACGCTCGACTACCCGATCGTCAGAATACGCACGGACGATAGCATCGAGTTCGCGAACGTTGCCTTCATCCAGTATGCCGATCCCTCGTGCGACAGCTTCGTGACCGAACGGCGCCACCGTGACGAAATCGCTCGAATGACGTTGCGCGACTTCATCCCCGGCGAGTACCACGCGCGATTCGAGGAGCTGAAACGCGCGGCTCGCGAGAAGCGTCTCGGCCTCAAAGGTGCTGCGTTCCTCGTAGGCCTCATAGATGAGATCCCATTTGTCGCGTTGTCGGGCGAGCGGACGCCGATGCAGTTGTCCATAACGTATTCGATGCGATACGACACGTACCAGCTGAGCTTCGTCGACGTTACGGACCGCAAGCAGGCCGAAGAGCAGCTCCGAACCACCCTGGACTCGATGGGAGACCCTATCCACGCGGTGGACTCGGATCTGCGCATCGTGCTCTTCAACGCGTCTCTGAAGGAGTTCTGCGCTCGCCTGGGCCTGGAAAGGAACGCAGTCGGGATGACGGTCTTCGAGGCATTCCCTTTCCTAACGGACAGAACACGTGACGAATACGAGAGGGTGTTCCGAACGGGTGAAGTGCTGGTGACGGAAGAGACGAACGAGTTCCGGGGCATGAAGATCGCGACGAAGACATGGAAGATCCCGGTCGTCGAGGACGGGAAAGTTGTCCGCGTCGTGACGAACATTCGGGACACCACACGCAGGCGGCGGGCGGAAGCTGCGCGCCGAGAGACCGAGCGAATGCTTCTCGCCGTGCTGAATGCAACCACCGAGGCGGTGTTGTTGCTTGACAGCGACGGAGTGGTGGTGGTCGCGAACGAGCCTGCGGCGCGTCGGTCCGGGATCGGCATTCAAGATCTGATAGGGACGTGCGTCTACGATCGATTGCCCCCCGGGTTGGCGGCCCGGAGGAAACTCAGGGTGCACGAGGTCTTCACGGACGGCAAGCCGCTCCAATTCGAGGACGTTCGCGAAGACAGGACGATCATGCACAACATGTACCCGGTCTTCGGCAGCGGCAGTCAGGTGGTTAGAGTCGCCTCTTTCGCCGAAGACATCACTGAGCGCAGGCAGGCCGAGGAGGCGCTGAAGGCATCGAACCGCTTCAACGCAGAGATCATCTCACACGCCGGGGAGGGGATAATAGCCTACGACACTGAGCTTCGGTACACGGTCTGGAACAAGTTCATGGAAGAGCTTACCGGCGTGCCAGCCGAGGAAGCACTGGGACATGCCGCGCCCGGCATTTTCCCTCATCTGCGAGAGCGAGGAATCGATCAGGCCCTGAATCGCGCGCTTGAGGGCGAGACAACGCTCGTCGAAGACAGCCCGTTCGATTTCCCACACAGTGGAAAGAGCGGATGGGAAGCCGCCACGGTAGTACCCCATCC
>CAZSJP010000280.1:0-363 GCA_964606675.1 uncultured bacterium | reverse complement strand
GATTCCGATGGTCACATCGTCGGCGTCATCGCGATAGTCACCGACGTCACCGAGCGCAAACGAGCTGCCGAGGCACTGATCGAGTCCGAACAGCGCTACCGCACGCTTTTCGAGAACCTGCCGATCAGCGCGGTGCTGTCAACTGAAGACGGCCAAATACTGGACGTCAATCCCGAGATATGTCGCGCGTACGGCTACGAGGAGGAGGAGTTCAGACGTCTCGACGCCATCGAGACGTACCGGTACCCGGAAGACCACGTTCGGTTCCTCGACGGACTGCGCAAGGACGGGTACGTGAGAGGCTTCGAGGTCGAGTTGAAGCGCAAGGACGGCAGCTTCTTCCACGGCAGCCGATCCAGCACG
>CAZSJP010000279.1:0-6475 GCA_964606675.1 uncultured bacterium | reverse complement strand
ACCGTTGCCGAGATGAAACTACGCCCTTCACGAGCCGATAGTACCCGACGACGGATCGTAGCCGCACTCGTCACCCAGAGGGCAGCCATCGCACTTCGGTGACTGGGAACGGCATCGCGTGCGACCGAAGGCGATCAGGCTCATGTGCAGTGCCCCGGCCGACCCCGCAGGGACGACGGGTTGCAGAGCCCGGAATGTTTCGTCTGCCGACGCACGCTCGCGCACGACACTCAGGCGACGACAGATCCGATGCACGTGAGTGTCCACGGGGCAAACGTCTCTCCCGCACGCGAACAGCAGCAGGACGGCTACGGTCTTGACACCTACACCCTCGAAGCTCCCTAGCCACTCGTACACCTCATCGTCCGGCCAGCCACGGACGTGTTCCAGCGAGAGGTCGCCGGTCTCCTCGGCGACTCGCGCCAGCAACCGATGGATGCGCACACTCTTCTGCGCCGCGAGACCGCCCGAGCGGATAGCATCGCGGATAGGGCCGGCCCCCGCGGCCAGCGCGTCGCCCCACTCCGGGAACGCGGACCGCAGCGATTCGAATGCCCTGCTGCTGTTCCTCCCGGTGGTGCTCTGTGATAGTATGGTGCCGATCAGCGCATCGAGGACGGGGCCGTGCGGCCTGATCTCCGGGCGGCCCAGAGTCGCCTCCAACACCGAGGCGATCTTCCCGACTCGCATCGAGAGGGCGCGGGCGTCATCGGCACCGAGTTCCTGGGCATCGCCGGTCGGCATCGCTTCGATCCTCTGCTCGTCACGCCTCGAGCGGGCGCGGCATATCGGACTTGCGCAGGCGCTGGTCGAGTTCCCAGAGTGCCGTCTTGTTCGATCGCCAGTGCAGTCGGTTCGCGGTGTCCGAATAGACATCCCACGCGGCAGCGGTGTGTTCGGACGAGAGTCGCAGGCCGAGGCCGGTGCAGTCAGCCGCGAAACAGTATTCCGCGATCACATACAGATCCGCCGGCCAACCGTCCCGACCCGAAAAGCACTCGACGGGAACGGACGAGACGGTCTGCAGACGGTACATGCGAACGGTTGCGGGGAGTCCGGCTTCCTCTCCGGCCTCGCGAATGGCTGCCTGATACAAGCTCTCTCCGGCCTCTCCGCCCCCGGCGATCCCCTGCCACCGCCCTGTATCGGCCGGGCAGAGCGCCGCGTATTCAGACCCCCCGCCTGACAGCCGCCTGAACGGCAGAACCAACACCTGGAACGGTGCTCTGGCCATCGTTGCCTGCTCTGGAGTGGCGGCTCGCGCCGCGCGTCGGCCCTGTCAGACTCGACCGTCGGGGCCGAGCCCTGCGAGGTCTATCGTGGGATCGTCGTCGTCCTCCTCGGCCACCATCGTGCTGGCGACGTCGGTTGGGACGCCTCTGGTCACGTCTTGCAGATACCTCGCCAATTGGCCCAGCCGCCCCGGCAGATCGCCGAAGAACCCTGAGCCGCGCTGCGCTTCGAGCCTGGCCGTCAATTCCTCGGCTTCGCCCACCGCCCCGGGCATCTGGTCGGGGTTGAGCCTGCCGATGCAGAGGCCGATCAGCGCTCTGTATGCAAGGATGACGTCGCGCGTTTGCTCGAAGCTCTGAAGCAGGCTCTCGTAGTCCGCCGACTCAAGCTCAGGGCCGGCAAGCTCGATGTCTTGCAGCGAGTGGCGCACAAGCCGCATGGCCTGTTCTTTCTCCCATCTCAGCACGTCGGAGCCGACACCCCGCGCTTGCCGGGCGAAAGCAGGCCACATCTGCCTCTCGAAATAGCTCACGTCCGGTAGATAGCTGTTGCGCTGGAAATACGCGCCTCCGACATAGAACAGCAACCGACAAATACGCGGCGTACGGTCGAGAGCGGCGACGACGTACGGGCTGGCCGACTCACCGTATTGCCGGTGTAGCCAGTCCATCCAGACCCGGGTGTCGAACGCATCCATGTCGGTGTCGGCCGCATCGGGGTCGGGCCATGGATTGGCCAAGAGACCGCAGAACGCCGCCACGTTGACCGACCCCGGCGTGTCGAACACGTGCACCACCGACGTATCGGGGCGTTTCTTGACCATGATCCGTCCTATGGCGCCCACGATCGGCAGGTTGAGCCACGAACGAACGAGGCGATGGATCTGTCTGGGCCGGCACAACGGCACCTCCAGACGACCCCAGTGCTCGCCGAAAAGGTCCGTTTCCAGCAGGATACGCTTGCCGCCGAGCAGGTACAGCATCGGGTTCGGCGGTGCATCCAGATGGAACCAGTCGCTCTGCACGTCCTTCGACATGATGGTGATGTCGGGAGGCAACGGGCCGACCGCATAGAGGAACGCTTCTTTCTCGGCTGGAGTCGCGGCGCCCACGCGCCCCACCCACAGCCGGCGATGTCGCCTGCACGATTCGTACGCGCACTGGAACACCGCGCGCAGACGCTCTCCTGACAGCACCACGCCCGCCTGGCGAACGCCGGAAACCATCCGTCCGGCGCTTACCGTGAGCACGTCGACCTCGGGCATCGCGTTGAGGAAATCGTCGAGTATGCCGCCGAGCACCTGCCAGAGCCGACGGCCCTCCAGTCGCAGAAGAGTCGGATCGGCCTCGATCCACTCGGTCGGCAGGTCTCGCAGCACGTGGTACCAGACGTGTATGCGCAGCCCGCGCTCCTTGATGTACCTGCACAACTCGCGGAAACGGCGCTGGTAATCCAGCCGAAGCTCCTGTGTCATCGGATGGCCGTTGTGCGTCAAGGTTGTCAAGTCGCGCAGCGCGGGGACGCGCGAGTACTGCGTGAACAGATCGACCCATCCTATGCCCGATGGGACTGCGCCGTCGTGCAGATCCAGCGTGTTGACCCCGTACGACTCGGCTTCGTCCGCGGCACGACGCGCAACCTGCTCGAACCCGTTCGGGTCGTTCCAGGCTCGTATGGCCCATGCGATGGTCTCGAACGGCGTTGGCTTCTGATCCATCGAATAGTTGTCCCAGGCAGAGCTGTAGTGCACTTGTCGCGGGCCGTCGGTGCTCACCGGCGACCGGTCGCCGCGCCCTTGCTGAGGCGCCGGCCTCAGAAGAATATGGGTACAGATCGTCCCCTCGGCAAACATCGCCCCTGGCTATGCCGCGAAACACGCAATACATTCAATCGGTCCGACCATACGGCGCGTGCGCGTTCGTCGCGTCCGCCCAGAGCCATACGAGGAGACCCACCGATGGACAAACCGCGCGCGTGCCGACCGGAAGAGCTTGGTTCGCTCAGCGCAGTAGAGGACGCAGTCTTCCGCCCGAGGGAAGGCGACTCGTCGATGTTCGACGAGTTCCCGACGCTGTTCGCGCCCGAGAACTGCCGACATCTGAGGGTGGTAGCGGACGGCGACAAAATTGTCTCGGCCGTGAACTATATCGTCCGGGACGTGACGATCTACGGCAACCTCCTCCGCGTGGCTTCGCTCGGCGGCGTCTGCACGTACGACGACTACCGCGGACGCGGGCTCGCGACCGTACTTCTCGGCGACGCGCTGTCCGAAATGCGCGCCGAGGCGACCGACGTGGTCCTCATCTCCGGCGGGCGAGGTCTGTACTTGCGAGCCGGATGCACGCCTGGCGGATCGGAAGTCTCGTTCGCCATGGACGCCGCCGCACTCGCCCGGATCGGCGCGGCGAGCGGCGTAACCGTTGATGCGTCGTCGGACGAGGACATACCGGCGCTCGCAGCGATCCAGATGCGCGAACCGGCGCGCTACGTGCGCCCTGCATCCGACTGGGCAGGCTTCCTCAGCGTGTGCTCGCTCGAAGCGCCGGGCCTGCCCGTCCCGCACGGCGTCAGAAGATGCTGGCTTGTGCGCCGCGGGGCCGAGCCGACCGCGTACGTCGTCATGGCGCTCAGCCACGAGACCGACCCGATCTCGGCCCACGTCGTGGAGTTCGCGGGTGCCCGACGCGATGCGTTCGCCGCCATGCGTGTTCTCTCCGAGCGGTTCAGCGCGCAGAGGGTGTCCGGGTCGGCGCTTCCCACCGACCTCGAGGCGATGGCCGTTCTTGGTGGCGCCGGCGCGACCGTCGAGCGCCGAGAGCTGGGCGGACACACGTTCTCACTGCTGCACAGCCGCCTCCTCGATCGCTTCAGACCTTGGCTGACCGAGCGCATCGGTGCCGACGAGGCCATGCGACTGAACCTAGAATGCGCCGACGGCAAGTGGTCTGTCGGCGTCCGAGGCGAGATCGTCGCGTTGGGCGGCATCGATCGTGCCAACGCTCTGCTATTCCGTGGCGATACGACCGGACTGAGCGCGTCAGCCGAGGCTTTGGGCTTGTTGCGCAAGTCGATGCCACTGCCGTGGCTTCTCCCGGGCCTGAACTACATCTGATGCTGGTATGATGAACCCTCAGGATAGCGTGCTGATCGCACTCGTGAGATCCCCGGACGACTGGACCGTGGCCCTCAAGCGCAATTGGTATCGTATGCCGGTGAAGAGGGGGCCGTCGGAGATTACCGCGAAGTGGATAGCATTCTACATGCCAGGGTCGTTCGGCGACGACCGTTGGAGCGTCTCCTACTATGCCGGTATCAGCGACGTGCACGTCGTCAGGCGTATCGACCTTCTGCCGGACGAGACCGAGCATCCAAATGCCCAGGACCCGTACTACGCGATCTCCTTCGCTCCACCCATCCGCCTGGCTCGGCCGCTCCGGTCGGATCGGCCGCGTCGGTTCGTATGGACTGTCGCCACGTGGTGGCGTCTTACAGCTGCTCGCACGTTGGACGAGGTGTTCGACAGCGAGCCGGTGCCGGCGCCGGACAGAGATCGGGTGCTCGTCGGGGTCGTTCCCCGCGTGGCCGATTTCGAGATAGCGCGCGACCAGGGGTGGTACCGCATCCCGCAGAACATGGTCCGGCAGTGGTCCGACCCTGGGCACGTCGCGCTCTATTATGGCAGCGCATTCGGTCCCGAGGCGGGGCAGATACACTACTACGCCGAAGCTTGGCACGCGGACGTGCTAAGGCGCATAGAGATGTTTCCAGACGAACCGCGCCACCCCAGGGCCGAAGAGAACTACATCCGCGTACACCTGGGCGAATTGCGTAAGCGGAGCGCCCCGATATGTAGCCGGCGTCGGCGCCGCCTCGTGCTCCTGCCGACTACGTGGGAACGGTTCGCCAGAGCGACCGATCTCAACGAGCTTGTCGCGAGCGACCCGGAGGAAGAGGCGTTCTACGGACGAATGGGGGAGGAGGGCCTGCAGCCCGAGCGCGCATACCACGTCCGCGGCGCAAACGCCTACCATCTGACCGACTACGCCCTGTTCTGCCGTCGGCGTAATCTGCAAGTGGACGTGGAGGGGTCCGCGGTCAGTCGGAACGCTTTCCTTCAGGCCAGGCCCAAAGGGGACGCCAAACCGCCGGCAAGCTGGGAATCGATCAGGCTGTCACGATTCGACATCACGCGTCGCAGCGAGGACACAGTCCGGCGCCTGTGCGAAGAAGTCGACAAGAGAGGCGGGATTCTGGTGGAGTGACATGCACGGACGAATGCCGTTAGTGCGTCGACGATCGACGAGGCGCGCCAGGCGTCTCGGCTACGCCGGTTGCGTACTGGCCGGGCCCGCTGTTGCTTCTGCGGGTATGTGTCGGCCCCGGGCTTTGGAGCCGGGCCGGACAACGGATCGGGAATGAGGAGGGTGTCTCCGAATGCGAATCGCCACGGTCGTTCTAACGGCGGTGCTGGCGTGCGCGTCGATCGGTTCTGGCCAGGAGGGTCAGGCCCAGCTCTCGAGGATGCACTCGTTCGGCATCGGGCTGGGAGTTCCTTACGGTGGGGTGGGCATCAATGGCGACTACGGTGTCAGCAGGCACGTAAGCCTTACGGGCGGCTTCGGACACTCGATGCAGGCCGGACCGGGATATGCGGTGGGCGCGCGCATGCAACTGCGCGGTCCCGACGCCCGATTCCGGCCACGCGTGTTCGTTGTCTACGGAACTAATGCATACTTGCGGATCGTCATCGACGGCGAGGAGGAGACGACGACCTATTCGGGCGTCAGCACCGGAGCGGGGTTCCGGTGGACATTCGGCGCCTCCAACCGACACGGCTTCGACCTCGACGTGATCTATGTTGCGACGTCCGGCTACGACGGCGACACGCTCAAGGAACTGGGCGCGGAGGAGAACGGACGTATCAAGATATCCCTTGGCTACCGGTACGTTCCCTGACGCGGCTCTCCGCCATCTACGGAGCGGGCAATATCTCGGGGATACTACTGGGCGCAGGCTTCCAGTGGAGATCGAGATATCCTGGCCGGGATGGTCTCGATTTCGACGTGGTCTACGCGGCCACGGCGCGCTACGACGGCATGGGCGCAGTGGAGCCGGGAGAGGTAAGGGTCTCCGGAGGCTATAGGTACGCATTCTGAGCCGCCGACGCTTCGTCTCGGGCATGGGCACAGGATCAGCCTCATCGACGCGATCGCCGCCACAGCCATCAGCCCCGCGACGACCC
>CAZSJP010000278.1:0-6479 GCA_964606675.1 uncultured bacterium | reverse complement strand
GTTCGGGTTCGCACTCATGGGCGCTTCCCCCCATTGTCGCGACACTGAGACCGCCTGCCCACTGCCGGGGCATCCGGACAGCAGACAAACGCCGAAGCCCGCAGTCAGCCGGCATCGACCGTCGCGGCGCGCGGTTCGCTGTAGCCATCCGTTCGCTCCTGAGGCCGATCTCCAAGCCGATAGCAAGACATGCTGGAGCAATATACAAGAAGCAGCCGGTCGGGGCCAAGGGAAGCCAGCGAGGTGTACCGGCATCCCATACGCTACGAGCGAATCGGACCACGTCCGCCCACCGTCGGGCGGCCTGAGAGGCCGGCTGGCGTGGCATCTGGATCGGGCCCCGTGAGCAAGTCTCTTCGCCGCTGCCGGGGAGGGAGTTCGCGCTCGGCGAGGCGATTGGCCGAGCCAGGGGGTACGTGTCCGGCATCGGTTACTATTAGCTCCACGTCGGCGGCGAGAGAGCAGACGATCACGTCCAGAGCCCGCTCAGTGTTGGTGCTGTCGTACCAAGGTTCTCGTGAGCGCTCGAATCGGATGTGAGGGATGTGACATAGTCGGCGATTCGGCTCTCGTCGCGTCGGACGCACTAGGGGATTCGTTCCAACTACTGAAACGCTGAATATCATCTGTCTTCATGATTCGTGTCGCTGTCTATCCTGATTGGTAACACCGCGCACTGCGACGAGCTTGGATTCCAGATCAACTACATCGCGGACGAGGGCTTTCTGCACTTCAACGTGATCGGTGGCCACGATCTCGCCATCGTGCCGGGGAGGCGCATCACGGTCCACTCCGCCGACGGGCCCATCGCCGGTGTGATAGGCAAGCGCGCAGTCCATCTGATGACGCCTGAGGAGCGAGAGAAGCCGAAGCCGCAGGTCGAGAACTACTGGATCGACATCGCCGTGGCGGACAGGGAAGAGGCCGAGGGGCTGGTGGCCATCGGCGACCCAGTGACATATAACGTGGCGTTTCAGGAGATGCGCAACGGCGCGGCCATCTCCCGCGCATTCGACGACAAAGCCGGCGCGTACATCGTGGCGGAGACGCTGCGCCTCGTCGCTGAGCAGCGAGACGGGCTGACGGCCGCCGTGTTCGCAGTGTGCACTGTTCAGGAGGAGATAGGCCTTCGCGGCGCCACCACGAGTGCCTACGGAGTGGACCCGGACGTGGGCATCGCAGTCGACGTGACGCACGCCACGGACTCGCCGGACATGGACAAACGCAAGGCGGGCGACATCAAGATGGGCGGCGGCCCGGCCCTGTGCCGGGGCCCGAACATCAACCCGATGGTGTTCGAGCAACTGCTGAACGCGGGCAAGAGGGAAGACATCCCTCTGCAGATCGAGGCGGCACCACGCGGCACGGGCACCGACGCCAACGCGATACAGCTCACCAGGGCGGGCGTGGCAGCGGGTC
The DNA here is from genome assembly GCA_964606675.1 of uncultured bacterium. Taxonomy (GTDB): domain Bacteria; phylum Latescibacterota; class MWCZ01; order MWCZ01; family MWCZ01; genus CAZSJP01. The sequence continues at coordinate 5,060 of CAZSJP010000278.1, read as the reverse complement.
TGGTGAGTACCCCGCTCAGGTACATGCACACGCCGGTAGAGATGTTGGCACTCGCCGATCTCGAAAGCTCGGCGCGACTGCTGACGTCGTTCTGCTTGAACGTGAGGGAGAGATCCAGCTTCGTGCCGGAGTGAACCGCAGCGCAACGCCGGCCGCTTCCGGAGCCGGCGCGAGCATGCCCTCTCCATTGCCGTCTGGTGCGCCGGCTGCCGATATTCTGGCCGTCCACGACTGACCTGCCCCCCTGAGATCGGTCCGGTCTGAGAGCTAGTGTTTGGATCGTGGTCTTGCCCCCATTTCTTGAGCCATGCTGTATGAGAGTCTGACCAGTTGAGTTCAGCTCAGGGAGACCGGCGTCCCGACCCATCCACCGTCGCGATCTGCGGCCAGGTCTATCATGAGCGGTAACACCTCCTCTAAGGCACTCCCCACGCGCGGATCGTGCCGTCATCGCTGCCTGAGATGATGTACTTGCCGTCGGGTGTGGCGGTGACGCACGATAGGGGCCTCCCGTCTTCCTGGAGAGTCGCCGTCAGGTCCAGTTGCGTGCTGTTCCAGTACTCGCCAATTCGCCACGCCTTGAGCTTGCCATCAGCGCCGCCAGTCACGAGCCGCCGCCCATCGGACAGCAAAACCATCGCGCCGATTCTGCCTTCGTGGCCCTGCGTCGCCCGGAGTTCCTTGCTGCCCTCAGAGTCCCATACGTTGACGCGACCATCGCGCCCCGCGGAGACGATGAACCGCTGGTCCGACGCCACGCGCGCCCGATAGACAGACCCGTCGTGGGCTCTAGTCGTGCTCAGCATGCTGCCGTCGGAGAAATCCCACACTCGGATCGTGCTATCCCGACTGCCTGAGACGATGCGCTCCCCGTCGGGCGTCACGACGACGCAGTTGACGGCCCAGGAGTGCCCACGCAGTGTACGAACCAGCGCACCGTCGCCCAGTCGCCAGATGCGGATCGTGCTGTCGAATCCGGCGGACACCAGGTGACGCCCATCTGGCGCCGTGGCCACGTCAATCACAGCACCGACGTGCCCGCTCAGCGTTCGTTCGTGGCCGCCATCGGAGAGCCGCCACACGTCGATGTTGTACGCGTTGCGGCATATCTCGTCTGGGAAGCTGGCGCGGGCGAGGTAGTCGTCGAGCGTGAGGTAGTAGTCGCCGACGACCCGGCGGGTCTCGCGCACGCCGAGCCTTGCGCCCGTAGCGGCGAGAAACGAGTTGGCGAATGCGGGGTGATACTCGGCGAACGCGTCGCGGTACTGCGCGGCCATTCTCCGGCCATGTGGCAGCGCCTCCGACACGCTCTCGGGGTCGGTGTTGTCGACGTCGTAGACGTGTCCGGTGTTGAACCCGAACGTGCCCGGGCCGATCTTGATGTTGCACGTGTGCACGTCGATTATGTCGGGGTACTTGTCGTCCTTGAGCGCCTGGTGGATCGGGCTGTTGGGGTCGTAGAAATGTATGCGAGGCCCCTTCCAGAGCACCTCCTCGTCGATATTGGCGATGACGAAGCAAGCCGTGCCGGGCTGCATGCCGCCGTCGGCGTCGCCCTTCTCGATCTCTGCGCCGGCCCATGCGGCCAGATCGCCGTCGCCGGTGCAGTCGACGTATACCGCGGCGCGGTAGGCTCGAAGCCCGTCCTTGCCCGCGACGACAAGCGCGTCGATATCGCCGTCGCCGGCCGTTTCGACGGCAGAGAGCTGCGTGTGATAGAGCACCGTTGCGCCGTGTTCGGCGACCATGTCGTCGTAGACGCGCTTCAGCAGCTCCGGATCGATCGCCGGATCGGCCAGCGGGTTGTCGTCTATCCACTCGCGAAGGTGGGGCATGCCGTCGGCCAGCGCCAGCCGAACGCGTTCGGCCAGGCCGCGAGCGATGACCTGCTTGCGGTCATGGTACCCGCAGAACCACGGCACCAGCCCGAGCGTCCCCATGCCGCCGAGCGCGCCGGCGGCTTCGACGAGCAGCGTCCTCGCACCCTCTCGCGCCGACGAGGTCGCAGCAGCGCATCCTGCCGGCCCACCACCGACGACGATAACGTCCCACGAGTCGTCCATCGGGATGCTTCTTTGTTTCATCATGAAGTCGGGCATGTGGAGTCTCCGGTTCGGGGTCGAGTCGGCGAGGATGGATGTGAGGATGAAGCTGTCGGAGGCGCTGTTGTGGGGGAAGGGGCGAGTGCGTCGGGGCGGACCCTCGGCATCCGCATGGTGCGCTGAGACGCATCCCGAGTCGACAGCATCGCCGCCGGCGGGCAGGCAGGCGCAACAGCCCGGAATCTGCTGAAGTGGACTAGAACGCCCTGGAGTTCCTGCGTTCGGCACCGCCGAACAAGGGGAACTCCCAAGGCCCGCGTCAGCGGGCTAAGGCACACCCCAGACGCGGATTGTGCCGTCTTCGCTGCCCGAGATGATGTACTTGCCGTCGGGCGTAGCGGCGACGCAACATAGGGCCTTCCCGTCTTCCTGGAGAGTCGCCGTCAGGTCCAGTTGCGTGCTGTTCCAGTACTCGCCAATTCGCCACGCCTTGAGCTTGCCATCAGCGCCGCCAGTCACGAGCCGCCGCCCATCGGACAGCAAAACCATCGCGCCGATTCTGCCTTCGTGGCCCTGCGTCGCCCGGAGTTCCTTGCTGCCCTCAGAGTCCCATACGTTGACGCGACCATCGCGCCCCGCGGAGACGATGAACCGCTGGTCCGACGCCACGCGCGCCCGATAGACAGACCCGTCGTGGGCTCTAGTCGTGCTCAGCATGCTGCCGTCGGAGAAATCCCACACTCGGATCGTGCTATCCCGACTGCCTGAGACGATGCGCTCCCCGTCGGGCGTCACGGCAACGCAGTTGACGCCGGACGAATGGCCACGCAGCGTTCGGATGAGCGTACCGTCACTCAGCCGCCAGATGCGAATCGTGCTATCTTCCCCGGCGGATACGAGGTGACGCCCGTCCGGCGTTGCAGCGATGTCCCAAGCACCACCGACATGACCATCCAGCGTCCGCTCGTGGCCACCGCCTGAGAGTCGCCATATCTTGATCGTACCGCTTCGCTTCAACTTGCCCGGTACGCCGCTGCCCGCGGCTGTGTGCTGGCCGTCGACAGTGACCGCCAGGTTCTGATATCTGTCGCCAGCGGCTATCGTCCTGACGGGCGTGCATGCAGGCAGTCGCCAGATCCGGACGCTTCCGTCGATGCTGGAGGACACGAGGCGTCGGCCGTCCGGCGTCACGGCGAGCCCGCTGATTCTCCCAGTGTGATGCGACACATCGACGGGGTCCGGAGTGCTGCGCCACGCCACCATGCCGTCCGCGAGGTGCCAGGCGACGGTTGTCCCATACAGGCTTCGGCTCAGCACGTACCGGTTGTCGGGCGTGACCGCAACACGCCACCCTGGATGGCGGAGCCCAAAGTACAGCCGCTCAGTGGTTAGGTCGTCGTACCTCAACAACTTGACTGTATCCATGCAGGCGACAGCGAGGAACTGGCCGTCCTGTGTCAATGCGATGCTGTTAGTATTCGTAACCAGATGTCTCCGCGCCTCCCTGAGGACCTTGCCATCGGGGAAACTCCACACCTTGATGGGCGTGATCCACGAGTGATCGCGGCCTTTCGCCCTCTCAGAACTGGTCGTGATGAGCTCTGCGCCATCGGGGGAGAACGTGATCGACCAGATCTCGCCGGGGTCCTTCCATGACTGAATGTACTCGCCGGTTGTCAGGCGCCAGACAGTGATAGTGGAATCATCCCCCCCACCAACCAGGTACTGGCCATCGGGGCTGATGGCGGCGGTGTACACCCGCTCCCGGGAGGAGCGAAGAACGTGCAGCGGGGCACCTGTATGGGCATCCCACACCCGAATGGTGGAGTCTCCCCCAGTGGTCACAAGGCGCTCTCCATCGCCACTGAACATGACATGCACGGGACCGGGACTCTGGTTCTCGTGCCCGTAAAGCGTTGTTACGAGCTCGCCATCGCTGAGCCGCCAGATTCTTGCCGTCGGGTCCTCGCTCGCCTCGCTCGCGCCGGCGACCAACTGTCCGTCGGGCGCGATGGCCAGATGGAGGATTGGGGTCGGCAACCCGGGGAAGCTCCTCACCACTGCGCCGTCGGCAACGCGGCGGACGACGAACTTGCCCGATTCGTGCGTCACGACATGATCGCCATCCGGGGTGAGGGCCATGCCGAAGTCCCAACGAGCACTCCGAGTGACCGTGTCGCCGACCAGATGCAGAAGCTTGAAGTCGAGCGCCTGGTACGCCTGTTCCCTTCCCGCGGCGAGTTGCCGGCGCCACGGGGTCGCGGCGACGGTGTCATCGCTCACGCGCGACCATTGGGCGATGCCGGAGTCGGCTGCAGCCCAGTCCTTGCCGTTGAGCGCGGTAGTGATCTGCTCGCGCAGGTCGTCGATGCGCTGTTGTTCCAGCCGATTGGTAACGACCAATGCGGCCGCGAGAAGCACGACGCCGACCGCCGCGACGAGGACCGTTGAGCGCTTCTTCTTCTGACGTGGTTCCGCCTCGGGCGGCTGGGGTGGCGATTCGGGAGCAGCGGACACCTCTGGGGTCGCCGGGGCGGGCGCCGCGTCGGGTGGCGCCTCTGGCTCTGGTGGCGCCTGGGGCTTCGGTGTCTGCGGGGGCGCCGGTGTCGTGGGTGCAGAAGCCGCGTCAGTCGGTGCGTCGGGCTGCGCTGGACCGTCGGACGCGATTCCCATCGCTCGCAGCCCATCGATAATCCGGGGCAACAGAGCCGCCACGCCTTCGTCGGTCATGCTGATGGACGTGGTCGCTCCAAGTGCCTGCCGCCACACCGGCTGGCGACGCTGGAACTCCGGGTGCGTCACCTCGCGCAGCACGGGGATGAACCGCTTGCGCTCTTCGAAGGCATGGACGACCTCGCTGTGGACCTGGTGCGATGCCAATGCCCCCGGGGAGATGATCAGGACGACCGCCGAACACGCGTCGAGCGCGCTGCCAACCTGCTCCAGATACTCCATGCCCGGGATGCTGTGCTTCTCGTAGTACCAGGTGGAGAAGCCCTCGGCCTCCAGGGCCTTGGC
>CAZSJP010000277.1:0-6518 GCA_964606675.1 uncultured bacterium | reverse complement strand
GCGGGATGTCAACGTTCAGATCACATCTCCCTCAACCGGTACCTGATCAACCCCTGCTCGGCATCCACTACCTGCCTGACGATCTCACATCGCATCGACCCGCCAGGCACCATCGCATGCTCGAGCGTGACGACGTCGCCAACCTCGCGTTCAAGCGTGCTGAGGTCGGTCTGCGTGTCGAACAGGTAGCGGCGATCGTAGTAGTCGAACGCGTGATCCCTGAGCGCCACGGCCGTCTCTCTGTCCTGGATCCGCTTCGCCTCGGTCAGCCTGCTCTTGTGCTGGTCGAACGTCGCCAGCCGCTTCATCGCCAGCCGTTCGCGGTGGCTGCACAGCGTGTCCGACTGATCGCGCGAGTTGACGCCGTCGAACGAGTCGGAGTAGAGCCTTATCACTGTGTCGCCGACCGCCGGACCCGATCTCGCCCCGGCCGTTACGCCGATGTTGATCCCGTCGAGCCCCTGCCACACGCCAATGTCGGTGGCCGGCGTAGACCATCCGCTCTTCGACTCCGCCGTGTCACCGCTCATGACAAAGCTGGCCGCGAATCGCGATAGTGGATGATTCGGGGCTCCGGGCAGTTGGGTACCATTGGAGGCTGCTCGCAGCTCAGGGAGGCCGGTTTCCCTGACTTGGACTCAACTGGTCAGACTCTCACACAACATGGCTCAGGAAATGGGGGCAAGACCACGATCCAAATACTACTTCTCAAACCGGACCGATGTAAGGGGGGCAGGTCACGGCTACATATCTCTGCGGCGCAAGATAATGCCTGCCACCGACAAAGGCACGACCGTCCACAGCACAAGCACCGCAAGCATCGCCCACAGTCCTGCTCCGACACCGAAGACCTGTACTAAGACGGTACCGGCGCTACCGAAAACGGCCGAGCCACGCAGGACGAGCAAAGCGGTCACGCGCGCAAGGTCGACCGGATTGAGGAATATCCCGGCCACCAGCACGATTCTGAGCGCGGGTCCCGCAAGCTGCCCCGCTGCGGAGAAGAGCAGCAGGTCGTAACCGACGACGCACACGAACCAGACCACGAACCCTAGCGCCAGAGCGCGGCCTCGGCTTCGGCTCGAGGCCGCGATGAGCTGGGCAATGGCCAGGAATACCGATAGCGTTAGAACGCCAACCATGACGAACTCGGCGTACTGCAACAGGCCGTCGAGCCCCGCGCTAAGGCCGATCACGATCCCGGCGATGGCGAACCCGACCCCTGTGGCCGCCGCAAGCGCCAGCAGTTGCCCGACAAAGGCGCCGAGCAACAGAACACGTCGGCTGACCGGCTGAGCGCAGACCACGGCGCTGCTATCCCTGAGCCACGGACACCCCCACAGGCCAACGAGTAGACCAGCCAATGGAAAGAGATACAGAGTCACTTCCGAGAGGCTCACAGCGGTTCGTTCAAAGCCCATCGCCTGTCCGCTGGTGGTCATGCCGGCGATAGACACAGCCGTGGCGGCGGCGGCAAAAACGATCAGAAAGCCGTCGGACCACCTGTTCCGAATGCTGAACACCCACTCGTAGCGAATCAGCGATCTGAGTCGTGAATACGAAGATCCCGTGCTCATCCTGGACGTGTCTCCCGCCGATCGGCTTCCGATGGGCAAACCTTCTTGCGCGCCAACTATCGCTCGCGCCGCTAGAGCGCCGCTGCAAACGACACGTACACGTTCCGGCCCGGCGAACGTATGTTGTTCCTATTGAGATGTTCGTGATATCTCACGTCGAAGACGTTCTCAACGCCGCCGAAGATATCGACATAGCGAAGGGCGGTGTATCCGAAGCGAATGTCGACGACGTTGAAAGCATCGGTCGCATCCTCGCCGCTCGATTGAGAGACGCGGTTCTGTTCTGCCACGAACCGTGCGTCAAGTTGGGCCCACATCTTGCCCGCGGCGGCAACGTATTTCAGCCCGACTGTGGCGTCGAAGGGCGGCATCTCGGGCAGCGGGTCGTTGCTTCCAGCCTCGGTACCGACGACATATGCAACGTTCCCGAGGAGACGGAAGCGACGTGGCAATGCGATGTTGTAGCTGCCTTCGACACCCCATATCTCGGCACTGCCGAGGTTGTCGTACACCTTGACGCCCGCTGCGCCGTTTGTCCGGGTCGTAAGCTCAGGCATCGTCCGGCCGACTATGTAGTGAGTGATCCGGTTTCGATATCCTGCCACCTCGCCGCGGAATCGGCCACTCGTCGCGGTTAGACGGGCTTCCAGGTTCAGATTGCTCTCGTTCTTGAGACCGGGGTTGCCAATGTAGTCGTAGTTGTCGAGTCGGTTCGTGAGGTAGTGAGCGTAGTACTCGGTGATGCCGGGAGCCCGATTTCCGCGGGATATAGAGCCGGAGACACTGGCCGTCTCCGCTATGGGCAGGGTCAGCGACGCGGTACCCGAATAGCCGTACTGGCTGCGGGACGGTTCGGATGTCAGCCCCCAGTAGGAGGAGTACCCCGCCTGAGGATTGCTGGCCTTCGAGCTGTGTCTGTCGCCGCGAGCACCGACCTTCAAGGTGGCTCCATGGATCAGCGGTCGCCACCATTCGAAGAAGACGCCCACTCCCCCTACCGTGGCTGTCGGCCATAGCTTCGACGTCATCTCAGGCATGCCCATCATTTTGGAGGTTCTCGTCGCGTCCCCTCTAGTGACGAACGCGTCCGTGCCCGCGCTGAGCAGTTGGCTGGACAGTGCGAACTCCGCCAGCAAGTCGCCACCGAACGTTCTGGTTCCGCCCACGGTTTCCATCTGCATCATCCGATAGGTACTGCGGCGCTCGTTGTTCATGGTGTGTGCGACACGGCTAACGTAAGCTCGGGACGAGAACATTGTCCAGGAATCGGTGATGTCGCGCGCCGAGTATCTGACCGATCCGATGATTCCCTCGTCTCGTTCGGCATCCATCGGCAGCGCCGGATAGCCCACGTTTCGCCCTATGTTGCCGAGGGCGGTAACCTCGATGGTCCGGTCGTCGCGCAGGTAGAAGTCTGCGTAGCCGCCCAGACTCATGCGCTCGAAGCTCGTGTTGGCAAGCTCTTCGTTTCCGCCTGCCCGGTAGTTGCCGGATCGCTGGTAGGTAGCATTGGCTCTGAACGCAAACGGTCGAGTACCGCCGGACAGCTCCAGCTTCGACTTCGTGGCGGCCGCCGCAGACGAATAGCCGAACTCACCCGAGGCGTTGATGGCCAGCGACACCCGCTGCCGCGGGCGCATCGCCACGAGATTTAGGCTGCCGCCGAGATTGTTCGGCCCCATCGCTACCGAGTTGGGCCCTTTGACAATCTCCATGTTCGCCAGCTCGCCAACTTCCAGATACGTCGTTGGCGGGTCCATTCTGCCGGGACACGCGCCGTGTATTCGCGCGCCATCGATGGTCACATTGATGCGGTTGGCTTTCAGACCACGAAGCACTGGGTCGAAGCTCGTGTAGCCGCGCCTTACCATCGATATGCCTTCGACGCTTTGAAGCGCATCCTCCGTGCTCGCAAGCCGGAGGCTGAGTGCGTTTTCGACCACCGAGGCATGGTCGCGCTCGGCGATCACAAGCACTTTTCGACCTGCATCGAGCGTGAGGGGAGTCATGGCAAACCGCTCGTCGACCGTTTCTTCTCCCACAGCACTCGCATGCGCCAAGAGGACTGTGCGGGTCTGCGTCTTGTAGCCCACATGCGAGATCGAGACGACGTACTCGCCGGGCGCGAGGCCGTCGATGGTGAAACGACCGTTCCTGTCGGAGACAACGTGCACGGCGGCATCGGCGCAGACCACATTAGCGCTCGGCAGCCGTTCGAGGGATTCCGCATCGACTACGATGCCTCGTACCTCGGCAGAGCTGGAGATCGGAAAGTACAGCCCCGCGAGGATCGCCACGTAGATCATTGCTCTCATGGTGAGTTTCCTTTCGTCGATGACGGTTGACGTTGTTCTACCACTATCCAACCAGCCGGATTACGATTGCCACACACGCGTATCGCTCGCCGGCCGCGTCCCCCCACTCGAAACGCTCGGGTGCGTTCACCGCCCGGCGGGATTGTCCCGAAGTCGACGTCGAAATCGGATTCGACGCCGATCGAGCACGAATCGGCATCGCGGTTCTCGATTGTCAGGCGGACCGTGCCCCAACTTGGAGCGGCTATGCTGTCGGGCGAAAGCAAGCCTTCGCGCAGTCTCAGAACGGCTTTCACCTCAGGCTCAGCGAAGTAGAGCCAGAGATCGTCGAACGTCAGGATGCGACCGCCAACCGAGTCGGCGAGGCTTGCAGCCTTGTCGTGGGACGTCGCCATCACGGCGTAGTCCATGATCACGTGCAACGTCTTACTGTGAACGTACCTGGCGGTGCCGGCCTCGACCGGATCGAGCGTGACGGCGTCTGTCACAGTGTACGACTCAACGCCGTCGCGGTACCCCGGCCAAGCCTGGTCGGCCATGTCGGTGTAGCGAACCATGCATATCGGGTGATCGAATGGCTTCCGTTCGCCACGTCCATCGACCATCCACGCGCGGTATTGCGGCCGGTCGATTACCATACGACAGAACGAGCAGACGAGCGGACCTTCCAGCGCCCGGGGTATGAGCGCTTCCTGGTCGCAGCTCGAGAAGACCAGCACTATGTAGACGGCGTGAGCGAGATATCGGTACCAGCGCATCGAAGATCGCTTTCATTGTGCGTTGGGCGTGAACAGTCCGCGTGCGTGCTGGTTCGATCTACCTCGATGGGATGCGGCCGTAGCCACTTGTTCGTTCGAATCGGGTACGGAACTCGTCGAAATCGATCGACTCTCCGACGAGTGAATCGGCCATCGACCTGGCGTACGATCGGTCGGCGGCCACCATTCCGAAATCCATCACTGTCCTGATCGACTCATGGATCACGTACCGGGCGTCTTCCGCGGCGAGCCACGCGCCACTACGGAGGTCGGCCACGAAGTATGCGCGAACGTTGAGTCGGTGACCCGGCGCTGTGAGCTCTTCCGAGGCGGCGAAGCGAACCATACAGAGCGGATGATCGAACGAACGATGGTTGCCGTCGCCGTCGACAAGCTGCGCGGCGAACTGGAGGCGGTCGATTGTCATCCTGCACATCCGACATTCTTCACCGCTGACGATTTCGCGCGGGGCGTACGACCCCTCCGAGCACGCAACGAGCACGATTGCCAGCGCGAGAACAAAAGCGGCTCCTATGGCCCTACTCATTTCCGCCTCGATTCGTCAGGGCGTCCACAAGACGCACGATGGAGGGCGGCTGCACGGCGAACCTCTCGAAACGGGCGCCCGCCTCCTGGAGCGCGTCCATGATATCGAGGCGCACTTCGGCGGCGGCGGCAATTTCCAGCGTTCCATTGACCGCGCTGACGGCTGTTGCGCCGCGGGTGCTGGCGATCTCGGTGAAACGGCTGTGCGGGTTGAGCATGTCGATAACCAGAAGCGAGTTCTCCGACACGGCTTGCCGCACTTCCGAGTCGTTGCGGATGGCCAGCAGGCGTCCCTCGTGCATGAGCGCAACGCGGTGTGCCAAGGCTTCCAGATCCTGCATCATATGAGTCGAGAGAACGACCAGACCGCCGGTCTCGGCGTGTGCTCGTATCATCTGTCTCAGGTCGCTGGCGGATTTGTGGTCCAGACCGGCGGTCGGTTCGTCGAGAAGCCACACTGGCGGATCGCCGGCAAGGGCTATAGCCAGAGCGACTTTCTGCATCTGGCCTCCCGACAGCTCTCGCCCTGAGCGATCTAGAAAGCTCTCAACGCCGAATCTCTCGGCGCACGAGAGCATGGTCGAGAAGGGAATCTGCCTGAGCCCGGCATGGAGACGCAGCACTTCGTCAACGCGCATGTGCTCGTCGAATATCGCTTGTTGCGGCGCGTAGCCTATGAGAGCCCGCGCTTCAACCTCGGCCGGCGCCATCGACGTCTCGCCGATCGTCAACGTCCCGGCGGTCGGTGCGATGAGTCCGGCAAGGGCTTTGAGGGTCGTGCTCTTGCCGCTTCCATTGGGACCGAAGAGGGCCACGACCTCGCCGGAATCGACCTTGAGCGTAAGGTCATCGACCGCGCATACGGACTCGTACCGTTTCGAGAAGCCACGGATGTCTATCATGACCTGTTCACCATGATTCTGACGCCAACGCAGCCCAGTACCACGAGCGCGCTGAGGCCCGCTGCCGGCCATCGGTCATTCGGTTCGCCGTCTTGGGCCAGCGGCATGACATTCGTAGGCTGCGACATGAGCGGAGCCGGATCGGTGACGACCGGTATATCTATCACCGGCAGCGCTCGTGCAGCCAACTCAAGCGCTTCGGCTGCCGGGCTCTGCAAGTATAGCCGTATCAACGGTATCTGGCTCTCCAGGTATTCGAACGGGCTCGTTATGGTGTGCGCGGACTCGCCAACCCCGTCTCCGTCGAGATCGAAACCTCGGTACTCGGACCAGTAGTTACCCGCCCCGTCGGCAGCCCAGTCATTGCTAGATGTGATCTCTCATCAGGTTGTCCACACGGGGCATCAGAGCGATGCTATG
>CAZSJP010000276.1:0-6520 GCA_964606675.1 uncultured bacterium | reverse complement strand
GCGCGCCATCTGGAGGTCCTTCTCAGGGCCCATATCCTGCCGAGCGACGCCCCAGTCCATCCGTATCTTCACGCCTCGGTAGCCCGCATCGGCCGCGGCCTCGACGCGCGTCGCCATCTCGGCCGGCGTTATCGACGCGCCGCCGCCGATGGAGCAGTACATCGGAATTCTGTCGCGATATCGGCCACCGAGGATCTGATGAATGGGCTGCCCCATCGTCTTCCCGCGGATGTCCCACAGGGCGATGTCGATCCCCGCGACCGCCTCGGGTTGGATGCCCTGGACACCGAGTTTGTACGTGCCCAGCACCATCGAGTGCCACAGCTTGTCGCTTTGCAGCGGGTCTTCCCCGATGATGCGGGGGGCGAGCACTTCGACGGCGAAACGCGAGATCGTCTCCGAGTGCATCGGGCTGCACTCGCCGAGACCCGTGATTCCTTCGTTGGTCTCAATGACGATGAACGACTTGCCGTGTATCACGTACGCGGCGACTTCCGTGATCTTCATGTTGGGTGTGCCTCCGATCGGGCCATCCTATCCGATGGCGCTGACTCTGAACCGAGATATGTCCGCTATCACTTCCGAGCCAATGGCCCGGAATCCGATCTTGCCGGCGTCGGGCATCGTGTCTGGTAACTCCAACGGGTCGGTGAACTCGTGCGCCAACACGCCATCGACGCCTAATTGCAGGTGCGGGCCGTCTTTGACGATACGTATCGCATACCGACGGCCGATCGTCTCGCAGAGATCCGGCCCCTGCCCTACGAGGTGAAGCCCCGGGTTGCGACGCCAGTTCGAGACGCCTGTATGGATGCCCTCGTCGTCGTAGCGGCTGACCGAGGTGTGGTAGGAACGCATGGGCGCGTCGTCGCCGGTGTAGTCCTTGAACAACCCTTCGCGCGGCGGCAGATCGGCGAATATGTCCTCGCCGCCAAGCCCTCGCATGGCCACGAACGTGATGACGAGTCCGTTGCTGCGATGTACGAGCAGGTCGTACTCTACCACGATGCGATCGGGGAAGTCGTTCGTGCAGAACGCGTGGCATCCGACGCCGCCCTGTCGGCTCCCGGTGCAATCCAGCCTGAGCGCCGGCGTCCCGTCGTCCCACGCCACGGTCTCGGCCTTGCCACCGCCCTCGTGGCGCCACGAGCCGAGCCCGTCGGCGAAATCGTCTGAGAACAGGGGGGTCCGGCCGGGTCGTATGAGATCTTCCATGGCTTGTGCGTGCTCCTCATTCCAAGTGCGGGTTCGCGAACACCCACAATTTATGCCCGCAGTATCTCGGACGAAAGGGCATCGTCCGCCGTAGCCGCCGCAGGCGGCTACGGCGGACGTTCGGAGTCTGCTCGGAAGACTACTCCATGCCTTCTGTCACGCCGGGGCTCGCCGTGTCGTCGCGTGCCCCACGGAACGCCGCTCGGACCCCGTCGAGGCTATACTATAGGTAGATGTTGCGCCGGAGGAGCGCGCCCGATCTCCCGAACACAACGTGCCCGCTACCGCACGAGGAGTCTCACCATGCAGAACTCTATCCGCACAATCGCCACAGCCGCAATCCTGCTATGCATCCACGCAGCGCCCGGAGCGCAACCGGCCGACTCGTCGATGGCTGTGCGCCCGCCACACGTATTCGGGATCGGCGTGGCCCTGGACGGAGCGACGGTGTACACGGATCGAGAGTCCATAGCGGACTACATCCCCGCGAATTCCGCGAGCATCCGCTTCCCGCTCGAAGTGGGCGCTTCGTCACGACTCGAACCCGAGATCGGCTACTATCGACTGGTTTCCGAGCACTACGGCGACCATCGGGGCACCTCGTCGAATCTGCTGTTCGCAGTGGGTGCATTCGGACTGATCCGTCGCGGAACAGCGACCTTCTCTTTCGGTGCCCGAGTGGGGGCGGTTCGTTCTTCGTATTCCCGCGACAGAGACTGGGGGGACGATTCCGACTCCAAGACGGACATCTCCATCGGGCCGGTGATCGGAGCCGAACTACGAGCGCACGAGCACTTCAGCATCGGGGTGGAAGTAGGGGTGAACTACGTCAAAATCGGTGATTTCGGCGACGGCAGTAGCAACGGACCCAGATCGCTCATCAGCACTCGGACTGCCATCGTCGTACGGTGGTTCTACTGAGCGTCCGTGTCGTTCTGCGAGCACCCCCGTGCCCGCTCTGCAGATCACCGTGGCCCGCGGGATAGCTCCCAGGCCCAGCCGCCGCTATACTAGGTACATGGTGCGTCGGAGGAGCGCGCCCGATATCCCGAACACAACGTGCCCGCTATCGCACGAGGAGTCTCACGATGCAGGACCCCATCCGCACAGTCGCCACAGCCGCAATCCTGCTATGCATCCACGCAGCGCCCGGAGCGCAACCGGCCGACTCGGCGGCCGCCAAGCGCTCGCCCAGCCCATTCGGTATCGGCATCGCCGCGGGTGGGGCGCTCGTGGCTGGAGGCAACGAGATAGTCTACCTGCCCGCCGATCTCACCAACCTGCGCTTCCCGCTGGCCCTGGGCGATGCGGGGCGCATCGAACCGGAAGTCGGCTACTTCACGACATCGCGCTCGTTCAGCGACTCGCGTGGGCACGACTACGAGTCGAAGTTCACGAACCTTCGCGTCTCGCTGGGCATACTCAAGTTGTCGCGATCCGGGTCGACCCAGTATCAGTATGGCGTGAGGGCCGGACTCATACGCACTACCCAGAAGAGCGGCTACACCGTAAGCGGAGAGACCCGATCGAAGAACGACTACTTCGTCGGCCCAGAGATCGGAGCGGAATACATGCTGGACGAGCACTTCAGCGTGGGCGCGGAGGCGGGGATCAACTACGCACACATCGGCGACTTGGACGACAGCGAGGACGACGTGTCGGAGTGGTTCATCAGCACTCGCACGTCCGTTGTCGTGCGGTGGTTCTACTGAGACGTCGCGGCCGGAGCGCGTCTCACTGTCTGGACGGCGCGCTCGATAGCGACGACGGCCCCCGGTTCGGACACGGCAAGCCGGCGCGCGGCCTCTGCGAAAGCTCCCTCTGGGGCGGGCCAGAGCACTATTAGCGCGAACGCGGCCGGTCCGAGGTAGAAGCCGATTCGTTGCGATAGTCTACGGCCTTCGTCCGCCACGTCGCTGTCTCCGCTCCTTCGCCGCATCAGGAGATCCTTCCGGCACCACGCGTCGTACAGACGGCGATTGCCGTACCCAACATGGGCGAGTCGTCCGTCTGCTACGAGGGCGGCGCCACCTCGTCTCTTCATCGGGAAGACCCGGTGGATGGGGAATCCGTCTTGACACCGGCTACATCTCGCTCCTATATTTCGTCGATGAAATCTGAAACGCGAATCGGACGTACTGGGGGTTGGTGGTGAGATAGCACGGGGATGTCACCGCTCCACTGAGGGGCGTATTCCCACGACCGGCCCCCAACTTAACACTCTGACTTTGAACGATCTCCCAAGCGAGGAGGAACACATGGCTGAGACAATCGGCGTTGGAATGATCGGCTACGCATTTATGGGTAAGTCGCACTCGAATGGATGGCGCCAGCTGCCCCACTTCTTCGACGTTCCCCTGAAGCCCGTCATGAAGACGATCTGCGGCCGAAACGCCGAGGCCGTAGGCGAAGCTGCCGAAGAGATGGGTTGGGAGAAGGCCGAAACGGACTGGAAGAAAGTCGTCAACGATCCCGACATCGGCATTATAGACATATGCACGCCGGGCAACCAGCACGAGCCGATGGCCATCGCCGCGCTCGAGGCCGGCAAGCACGTCGTCTGCGAGAAGCCGCTGGCGAACGATCTGGCCGAAGCCCGCAGGATGACAGCCGCCGCAGAGAAGGCCGGTGTGCGGACGTTGACCGCGTTCAACTATCGTCGCGTGCCGGCAGTCGCACTCGCGAAGAAGATGATCGATGACGGGCTGATCGGCGAGATCTATCACTGGCGCGCCGTCTATCTGCAAGACTGGATCATGGACCCCGAGTTCCCGCTGGTCTGGCGCTTGCAGAAGGAAGTTGCCGGAAGCGGCCCGCACGGCGATCTCAATGCCCACATCACGGACCTCGCGCGGCATCTGGTCGGCGAGATATCGGAAGTTAGCGGCGTCAAGAAGACGTTCATCGAAGAGCGTCCGCTCGAAGAGGGATCGGCCAGTGGCGGCCTCGGAGCGGCAGGCAGTTCCGAGAAGGGCAAGGTGACCGTCGAAGACGCCCTGCTCTTCCTGGCGAAGTTCGAGGGTGGAGCGCTTGGTTCCTTCGAGGCGACGCGATTCGCCGCTGGGCGCAGGAATTACAACTCCTTCGAGCTGAACGGCTCCAAGGGATCGCTCGTGTTCAACCTCGAACGCATGAACGAGCTGCAGTACTACAGCGCGGACGACGCCGACGGCAACCAGGGGTTCCGCACGATCAACGTGGGCGAAGCCTCGCAGCCCTACATGGAAGCATGGTGGCCGGCCGGCCACATCATCGGGTGGGAGCACACGTTCACCCACGAGTTCAACGACTTGGTCGAAGCCATCGCGTCCGGCAGCGATACGCAGCCGAACTTCAAGGACGCGACGAAGACGCAGGCCGTGCTCGAAGCGGCGATGACCGCCACCGATAGCGGCAAGTGGGAAAGCGTCGCCTCCGTCTAGGCAAATGACCAGGCCATAGTTGCGCTATGTTCGCGCGCGCGGGGGTGCTCGGATCGGCATCCCCGCGTCGTCTTTCTGTAGCCGGAGCAGACTGGGGCGCTCGATGTCCGATACCATCACTGAAGTGAAATACAGCCCAGGAAGTAGGCCCGAGTCCTGGACATGCGAGATACTGGAGATCGACGCGCCCACCAGCGCTCGCATTCGCTACGTCAGCGACCGAGAGACGGAATCCGACGGGATGGTCTTTGCGGTCGGGACAGTTACCGAGGGCGTCTACTGGTCGGACAGGTCGTACCACGTTTGGAAGATGACCGCTCCGGACGGGACGCTACTAGGCTACCGGTTCGACATCTGCATGAATACGTACGTGTGGCCCGAGAAGATCATCTGGACCGACCTCGGCTACGACTTATGGGTGTCGCCAGACGGTGAGCCGACGTGGCTCGACGTGAACGAAGTCGAGCAGATGGCACGTATGGAGCACATGTCGTACAAAGAGGTCGCCCTGGCCGATGAGGGTCGCGCCGAACTGGATGCAGCGTGGCGCGACGTTCTGCAGGAAGTATTCTGTCAGTAGCAGGGAACCAGAGACTGTACCGCGATAGGCGCCCGTTGCACGGAGGTGTGGGCACATGAAGTTCAAGCCGGATTGGGAAGAAGCCAAAGCGCACCACGTTGCGTGGTGGGACCGGAAAGCTCTTGGGCGGCCCACGCTGTCCGTGGTCGCGCCGAATCCCGTCGACGGCAAACCCGCGCCCGAAATGCCGGCCGACCCGGTCGTCCGGTGGACGGACCCGGACTATCGCATTGCATCCGTCGAGCACCGGTTCGAGAACACGTACTGGGGCGGCGATACGCTGCCGTATTTCGACACGAATATCGGGCCGGGGTCGCTGGGCGCGTACATCGGCTGCCCGGTCGTCACAGACGAGTCGACCGTTTGGTTCAGGAAAGTCGCTCCCACACCCGGCGAGCTGCCGCCTTTCAAGTTCGACGAGGACAATTTCTGGTGGAAGGCGAACCGGCGGCTGATGGAGGAGGGCATGCGCCGCGGCGAGGGGCGCTACCTGACGAGCATCCCCGACCTGGTCGAGAACCTGGACGTTGCCGCCTCGCTGATGGGCGGGCTGAACACGCAATACGCCCTCAAGGACGACCCGGATGGCGTCAAGCGTATCATCGCCGACATCAACGAGGCCTACTTCGAGTGCTACGATCTGTGCTGCGAGCTGCTCGATGGCGAGAGGCTCGGGACGTGCTTCTCCGCGTTTCAGATATGGGGCCCCGGCCGCGTCGCGAAGCTACAGTGCGACGCCTCGGCGATGATCTCGCCCGAGATGTACGACGATGTCGTGCTTCCGGCGCTGAACGACCAGATCGCGCGCCTGGATTGCAGCGTGTACCATCTCGACGGTCCGGACGCCGTCCGCCACCTGGACACGCTCATCCACAGAACGGACCTCAACGCCATCCAATGGACGCCCGGCTCGGGGCAGCCCGGGTTGGAGTACGAGGGCTACCTGCCGATGTACGACAAGATCCTTGCGGCCGGTAAGGGCGTGCTGTTGCTGGGCGTGCCGTACGGCGACGTGGAGGCGCTTGCGCGGCGGATAGGTCGCGACGGAGTCTACATCGGCACGCACGCGCCATCTATCGAGGCGGCGGACGAGCTTGTGCGCAAGGCGCCCACCTGGTAGAGCCGAGCGGGCATCACCTTCCCGGAGACAGATTCCCATGGCGAACGCGTCGGTGGCGGCTCTGGAAAGAGACGACGTCGTACGAGGGCTTCGCGGCGTCGGGCTGAGCGCAGGCGACCGGATAGTCGTGCATAGTTCGCTCAGCAGCTTCGGCAATGTCGATGGCGGCGCCGATACAGTGAT
>CAZSJP010000275.1:0-6537 GCA_964606675.1 uncultured bacterium | reverse complement strand
TCTAGGCTTCTGAGTTGCCGGACCATGTCGCCCGTGTTGGGGTCGTTCGGCTCGAAGATCGGCACAGCTCGCGTCGCGGCTATCTCGGTGAACGGCGGTAGTTCGCTGCCGCGATCGGGGTTGGTGGAGCCGCGCATAGCCCGCGGCGTATCGACCACGGCCACGATCTCGATCCACGGTTCCACGAGCGCGGCGAAATGGCGGTTGCTGAACACGCTCTCCGAGTTCCCCAGAAAGACCACCCGTGGATTGTCCACGACTCGCTCTCCATCTCGATCGCCATCGGCTCGGCACCGGAACTCACGTTCCGCCCCGAGGCCTGGTTCGGCGCACGTCCGGGTCATCCGCCGACGTCGCGCATACGAACGTTGCTGAAGACCGCCTCTCCGTGCTCGACGTAGAGGCCGATCTCACCGTCGCCAAAGTCGTACGCACGGCAGCCAAGCGCGCGCCGCTCGCCGACGAATGCTTCGACCATGTCTCCATCGAGGAATAGCTTGACGTCGACTTCTTCGCCTTCGTCAACGCTCAGATGCCGCTCGCATCTGAAGTTGACCTCGCCGATCTGCGGGACGCGATCGATTACGACCCGCCTGCGCGCCGGCTCCACTCTGAGCGCACAATACGACGACAGATCGGGGCTCGCCCGAAACACCACGCCGGCGGAGCAGACGGGACCTCTCATCTTGACGGACATCTCGATCAGGCCGTCGCTTTGGCCACCAAGTGAGGCGTAGGCAAATCCGTCGGCCCGCGCGGCCTCGACAGTCTCCCCCACCATCCTCCATCGGCCGGTCCTGCCCCGAACCGACAGAGCCACTTCCTCGCGGTAGACGTCTATGATCTCAGGTGGGCACCGTTGCGCGAGGGTTCCGTCGGGTAGCGGCACAAGCTCCCGCGGAATCGCACAATGCCCACCCCATTGGACGGGCCCCAAGTCGGTGTCGTCTTCCCTCGTGGCGATCCACCCGATGAGAAACCGGCGGCTCCCGGTGAACATCGTCTTGGCGGCATAGAACGCCCAGTTGTCCCATATGTCGGGTTCGACCGCCGACCACGGCCCTTCCGGGGCATCGGCGACACGATAGGACGTCATCGCGTCAGTCGAGTAGAACATGTACCATTTCCGGCCGGTCCGGAAGATATCGGGGCACTCCAGCGCATTGGGGCTCCTCAAGGCTGGAACCCACAATGGGTCCCGGAGCTCCCAGCGCTCAAGGTCGGTTGAGGTGGCCAGGGCCAATCCGCCGGAGCACGCCAGGGGACTCTTGGCGATTCTCGCCGAGATCACCATCCAGTAGCAGCTCTCCTTCTCGTTCCAGAACACATACGGATCGCGGAAATCGGACTCCTCGTACCGTATGCCGTCGGGCCGAATCAGCGGATTGCGAGGATCTCTCTCCCACGTGACCAGATCGGTGCTCGTGGCGAGGCAGACGGCCTCGGCTCGATCGACCTCCCACTGGACCTCGGTCCCGCCGTCGCCGGGCAGGAATCTCCGGCCGCAGTAGAAGAAGTAGAACGTGCCATCTCGCTCGATCGCCGTTCCGGTGCCGAGCGACATATCGACGTCGTCGGGGCCTCCGAGTTCGATTGCCACCGGCAACTCACTCCAGTTCACCAAATCGGTGGAGACGAGGTGACGGTACGGCGTATACCTCACCCGTCGCCAGGGGTCGAACTGCCCGATGAGATAGAACAGATGGTATTCGTCGTTCCAGAAGAACGGAATCGGATCGCCGAAATATCCGTCCGGTGGGCAGTAGTGGAACGGAGCGGCGGGGGGCGCCGCCTTTCTGCGATCTGCCGATTCACTCACGTGTCACGATCCTCAAGATTGGGTTCGTTCCATGCCGGCGCTCGCCCCATCGGGAAACCTGATCTCCTTGAACTGGGCGGCGCGCTTTTCAAGCGGCTTCTCCATGGCCATGCGCTCGATGCTGGAGCCGAGTTGCACGCCGTGGCAATCCGTGTGGTCGAGCATGTACTGACCGTCCTCCGGGTTCACGAGCGAGGCCCCGTGTGCCAGCAATACCACGTCGGGTTTGATCTTCTTCGCGATGTCGTAGTGGGTCTGCGAGCGGTCGGCCATGTCCTGCATACCCCTGCTCGCTGAGTACCCGGTCGATCCGCCACGGGTGATGCCGGCGTGGAAGATGAATATGTCCGGCGCGGCGGCGTTCATGAGGGTCTCGCAATCCTCCTCATTGAACGCATAGCCGATGGTGAGCATGTCTAGCTCGCGCGCGGCGTTGAGCATGTCGAGTTCCATCTGGTAGCCGAGCCCGGTGCCTTCGAGCGTCTTGCGGAACTCGCCGTCGAACCACGCCACGGTCGGGAAGTTGTGCACGCCGGAGAACCCCACGCGCCTGCAATCTTCCATGAACAGACGCATGTCGCGCAACACGTCCACCCCGTTCAGTCCCGCTATCACGGGGACTTCCTTGACCTGCGGCAGGACCTCTCTGCGCCCGCAGTCGAACACCATCTGGTTGGCGTCGGCCATCGGGAGCATGCCGGCCAATGATCCGTAGCCCTGCATGCGGAAATAGCCCGTGTTGTACACACCGAGGATGTCCACTCCGCCGCGTTCGATGAATTTTGCGCGGATTCCGCTCCCGGCCCCGGTCATCACCAGCGGCTTGCCGGCATCGATCCCCGCTCGGAGTCGATCGAGGAATTGCTTTCTCGTGTATCGCGTTGCCATGAATCGGTCTCCGTGGCTAGCTCTTTGCCCTGATGAGAGAGATCAGGAGCTCGGCCGCCTCGCGTGCGAACTCCGGGTCGTCGACGTGCGTGTTGCGTCTGAGGACCTCGATATTGCCGGGGAGGTTCTTCTCCAATACCTCGACGAACGCGGCGTCGGCCTCCGGGTCGTGGAAGCCCTCGCCCTCGACTCCGTAGCTGTCGTAGCCGGCCGTGGGGATGATGAAATAGGCTTTGTCCTTCGTGTACGCGAGCCTGCGGGCGATCTCCGCTGCAACGTCGCGCATTTCGTCGGCATTGAGACGCAGGTCCGTGATCATGGGACTGTGGCGGATCAGGGTGCGATCCTGGTACTTCTCCGGCACGGTCTCCGGCTCGTTGAAGACGAGGACCTCGATAGCGCCGGGGGCAAGGACCTGCGGAATCCCGAGCTTGCCGGCCCACGTCAGCCGCTCTTCGCCGCCGTCGAGAAGCGCGTCGTACATGTGGTTCGAGACCTCGATGGTCGAGTAATCCAGCACCGCGCCGATGATGCCCTCTCGCATCATCTGTTCCATCGCTCTGCCGCCCGGGCCGATGGCGTGGAAGACGATCGTCTCGTAACCGGCGTCCTGCAGTACGTCGATCACCTTCATCGCTCCGAGCGTCGTGATGCCGACCGTGGTGACGGCCACCAGCGGCTTGTCGCCGGTCTCAAGCGAGACCTCGACGTTGGCCATTCCGCAGACGGCGCCGACCGCGTTCGCCAGGATCTTCTTCGTGAACGGGTTCAGCCCCAGGATGTCGGTGACCGAGAACATCATGGTGATGTCTTTGATGTCGACCCACGGGCCCACGTTTCCCGATGCCATCGTCGATACCATGACCTTGGGGAATCCGTACGGCAGCGCGCGCATCACGTCGGTGCTGAGGGTGGTTCCCTGTGTGCCGCCCATCGCGACGATGCCGTGAACGCGCCCCTGTTCGACAAGGCCGCTGACGATCTTCGTGGCGCCCTTGGCCATCACCGGCGCGGCAACTTCGCGGTCGGGACTCTTCAGCAATTCCGGCAGCGGCACTCCGCCGGCCTCGGCGACGGCCTCCCGCGTGACGTCAGCCGATGCCGCGGGTGCCCCGACAACACCGGTGTCGACCACCGTAGCCTTGTCTCCGGCACTCTCGATCTGTTCGCGGAGATACTCGGCCTCCTGGCCTTTCGTGTCCAGCGTCGCCAGAACCACTATGTTCTTGCCGCCCATGGTGATCTCCCTTCGTCGGTGCGATCCGGCAGTCCACTTTCGGGTCTCTCTCGCAGGCACTCGTTCGCGCCCGGCAGGTTGGAGATAGGGGCCCGTTGTCGTTGAGTTCAATGTACTGTGCGGGCGGGGTCACACCCACCCGGGCCGGCGACCGACGCGGAAGACGCTCGGCGTCGCGTCGGCGAGGTGAGCGCAGCGAACCGAGAGCGGGAGGGAACATGCCGGACGACGCCAGCGCTTCACGCGAGCAGACAGCCGCCGAGATATTCTCGAACTTCGACTCCACGGAAGGCGCTCCGCTCATGCGGCTGCTCCTACCGCCCGGCGAGGATCGGCTGAAACCCATGAGTCGGTGGCGCCTTGCAGCGATCGGGATCGCGGCCGCCGCGATCACGTGGGTGCCGCCCATCTTCATGATACACGTATCCGGCCGTAGCCTCTCGCAGCTCGTGGACTGCCTGAAGATGCCGTACCTGCACGATGCGACGATGATGGTATGTCTGCTGCTAGGCCTCCCGATCTTCCTCGTCCTCAACCTGAGAGAGGCCAGTCTTCTCCCGAGAATCATGGGCGATCTGGCCGACAGCGGCCCAGCAACCTTCAGTCGGGCGGGCGCACGGGGATTCGTCGACAGATGGAGCAAACACTACCGTGGAACATATGGGGGATGGTGGGAAGTGGCGCCCTCACTGCGGTGGTGTTGGCGAAAAACTACATGCTCGCCATGGACAAGCACGGTCAGTATTGGACGAGTGCCGGCGCCGATCCCGGGGAGCTGAACCCAGAAGGCTGGTGGTTCCTCCTTCTTCAGCTGGCACCATTCTGGTTCGTGACGATCTTCCAGTATATCAGAGTGTTCGCCGGGATTTCCCTCCTCAGCGCCTACGCCAAACTGGCAACCGAGTACCCCGGACAGCCCCTACTCGACATAAACCCTCTGCATCCGGACCGCGTGGGCGGGTTGCAGCCAGTGGCCCGACTGGGGCTGCAGAATCTGATGCTAATGGCCGTAGCAACCGTGACTCTGGGTACATTCATCTCTGTCTATTTCGGCTCGACGGTTGCTGTCGCCATCGGGCCATGGTTGAGGTACGCCCCGGTGGCTGCGTACGTGGTCGTAACGCCAATCGTCTTCTTCGGCCCTCTATTCCCTTTCCGCAGACACCTGCTCGAATGCAAACGCAAATACCTTCACCTGATCGCTGAGCGGTTCAAAGCAGATCTGGACGCGACGCTGGACGGGTCCGACGGCGCCCACGAAGCCGACGAAGATAGCAGACGTCTGGACAGGATCGAACGCCTGACGCAGATCCACGAACGCATCGACAGGCTCCCCGGTTGGCCGCTGGACATAACGACCACAGCGAAATCCATCGCTGTTCTGGTCAGCCCCGCGATAGGGGTCGTGATCCCGTGGCTGTTCGAGATCGCGGCCAAGAATGGGTGACGCTCGGGGCCGCAGGCTCAGGCGCGGGACAGCGCGTTAGGTATCGGGGGAGGGCCACGGACGTGAGGCATGGCGAAGGCGGCATGGAAATGCGGCGTTGCACTCGCCGTCGGACCCGCTCTATCGCCGGCTGGCTCACCTCCCGCGAGGCGACACTGAATCCCACCACAACACGCGGAAACTCCGGTACATGCCTTGGTCTCGGTTGGTACCGCCATCCGGGTATGGCTTCGGTCACAGCCGCCTGACGTACGTCGCCTCAGCAAGCACGAGCGATGCGCGCGTCTGTGCGCCAAAGCGATCCGGCCATCCGCCGGTCGATCTCCGGCGAGGCGAATCTATCTGCCATGCTCACAACGTGCTTGTCTCAGGGCGCGTTCTAGTCCCCCAGGCACGTCCCGAGCATCCGAGCCGTCTTCACCCACGGGTGGTCGGCCGGCACCGACTTTCGCTTGCCGGCGACCTCGGCCAGCGGCACCGGCACGCATTGGTTGCCCTTCAGTCCGACCATCACGCCGTATTTGCCCTGGTGTATCAGCTCGCAACACTTGGCGCCGAGGCGGGTCGCGAGCAGCCGGTCGGTGGGCGATGGTGTGCCGCCTCGCTGCAGATAGCCTACCGTGGTCACGCGCACCTCTAGACCCGTCCGCTCCTCAAGCGCGTGCGCCAGCATGATGGTAGGCGCCTCGTCCGCGGATGAATGCCGAGCATCGCCGTCCGCTTTGACCTCCTTGCCAGCGCCGCCCGGTGCCTTGGCTTTCGGGCTGTTCGCGCTGCCGTCGTCGGCGACTTTGTGCCGGGCCCCTTCAGCGACGGCGACGATACTGAACCGCTTGCCCACCCGGGCCCGCTCCAGAAGCGCGCCCGCCACAGCGTCATCCGTGAACGGTATCTCGGGGATGAGGATCACGTCGGCACCGCCGGCGATGCCCGACCCCAGCGCCAGCCAGCCCGTGTTGTGCCCCATGATCTCGACAACCATGACTCTGTGATGGCTCTCGGCAGTGCTGTGCAGCTTGTCGATCGCCTCTGTCGCGGTTGTCATCGCCGTATCGAACCCGAACGTGTAGTCGGTCTCGCCGACGTCGTTGTCGATCGTCTTGGGCAGACACGCGACGTTCAGGCCCTTCTTCATGAG
Organism: uncultured bacterium; assembly: GCA_964606675.1. Lineage (GTDB taxonomy): Bacteria > Latescibacterota > MWCZ01 > MWCZ01 > MWCZ01 > CAZSJP01. Next base: position 8 of record CAZSJP010000275.1, on the reverse strand, counting down.
CCGGAGCG
>CAZSJP010000274.1:6331-6543 GCA_964606675.1 uncultured bacterium | reverse complement strand
ATGGGACAAACAGCGCATCTGCAGTCTCATAGAGACGGTGACCCACGACCTGCCGCTCGGGATCACTCTTGTGCTGAACGTGAGTGGTGCCGACGAGCAGTTCGTCTCGCGGTACCTAGAAACGGCTCCAGAGGTCGGCGGCCCGGTGCACGAACACCTCCTGGACGGACAGCAGCGACTCACGGCGCTGTGGAGGGCCTTCCACAACAACT
>CAZSJP010000274.1:0-6321 GCA_964606675.1 uncultured bacterium | reverse complement strand
CTTACCTACTTCGTCTACTTCGCGGACTTCGATGAATCCGAGATTGATGGAGACCGCGAGGATGGGACCGTTCACGTCATAGCTCGATACACGGGCAGGACTGGGGAGAAGTACCCACAGTGGTGCAACAGGCCCGACCGATGTTTGCAGCGCGGCCTCGTTCCGACTCACCTGCTGAAACCCGACGAGGCCCAGTCAGAGATCGAGGAGTGGATCAGCGCCGCTACGGTTAGCCTCCGGGAGAAGGAGGACGTGGCTGAGTACTACGAGACCAAGCAGGCGGTGAGTGATCGGGTCAACCTGCTAAGGTCGGTCGTCGCCAACTACAACCTGCCCCATCTGTCCCTCCCAGCCCAAACCGAGAAGCATGTTGCCCTCGATGTGTTCATCAAGATGAATACCAACAGCGAGCCGCTGACGCCCTACGACGTCATTGTTGCGGAGGTGGAGGATGAGACGGGGCTGTCACTTCACGATCTGCAGGACGCGCTGGATGAGGAGTACCCGGAGGTCGGTCTATACTGGAACCTGTCGGATCTGATCCTGAACACATCTGCCCTCCTGCAGAACAAGCTGCCCAACCAGCGCGGCGCCATGGATATGAAGAAGCAGACGATGATGGACAACTGGGATGAGTTGAAGGGCTGCCTTGGGAGGATGGCGGCGTTCCTTCGAAGCGAGGGCGTGTATGACAAGGAGCATCTGCCGACGAACGCAGTACTGGCAGTCATAGCCGCCCTGTACTCGCACATCCCGGAGTCTGGAGACAAGAGAGGGCAGGACGAGCTGCTTCTGAAGAAGTACCTGTGGTATGCCTTCTTCACGGATCGGTATGAGAACGCCGCGGCGACGCACGCGTACTCGGACTTCGCGGCCATCAGAGGAGTGATCCTCGGTGAGCAGAAAGAGGAGGGTGGTCCGCCCATGCTCCAGAACGACGTTCCGATCTTTCGAGACCATGCGCTAGCCGAGGACGAGGAGCTCCTGACGGCCGAATGGCCCAATCGGATGACAATACGCGGGCGAGCCATCCTCACTGTGGCATGTCGCCTTGGAGCCCAGGACTTTTCAACCGGAGAGAACCTGCACCACGGGAACATACAAGGCCGGCACTTCCACCATGTCTACCCACTTGCGTTGCTGGAGGAGGCGAAGCTCGACGCCTCTGTGGCACTGAACTGCGCACTGATATCCGACCGGACAAACATGGCGATTGGGCGGAAGGAGCCGTTGGCGTATTTGAGGGATCGCTACAAATGGACATCCGAGGGAGTAGTCGCGGATAGGCTCCAGTCCCACCTCATCCCGCTCCCTGAGCTGGCGAACGGCGGCTATGAGGGCATGTCGGACGAGGACAAGAAGGTCAAGCTGAAGGAAGACTTTGATCGCTTCCTGCTGAAGAGGGCGAAGCTGACGATGAAGGCGGTCGGTCTGCTGGCTGAGGGACTGCAGCTCGATGCCTCGGCCTTGTTCGCAGATACTGAGGAAGAGTCGTGACCCCTCCGGGAGGATACACCGAGGACGAACTCGTAGAGCGACCGGCTATTGAGCTAGTGGGTGAGCTTGGCTGGGAGACCTACAACGCTTACGGCGAGCTAGACCACAGTGGGGGCAGCCCGCTCGGAAGGGAGGCGAAGTCCGACGTCGTGCTGACCTCCCGGCTGCGACCTGCACTCGAGAAGCTCAATCCCGAAGCCCCCAGAGAGGCCATTGAGCAGGCGATCGAGGAGCTGACCAGGGATCGCTCTGTTACCGATCACGAAAAATCGCGACGCGAATCATGATATTCGCCATTCCGGAGCGTGTCAGTAGTTGGAACGAATCACCTAGTTCCGCCGTCGCTCCGATATCGTGATTCGCTCGCCGTCGCCGCCTCCAGTTCCCGTCCCACCTTACCTCACCAGCAGCATCCTCTTCACCAACGTCCCCTCTGCGCTCGTCAGCCGATACAGATACACCCCGCTGGCAACAGCCCTGCCGCGCGGGTCGGTGCCGTTCCATGCGACGCTGTGGTGACCAGCCTGCGTCGGCCCATCGATGAGCGTGCGCACAAGCTGACCGTGGACACTGTAGATCGCCAGGCGCGCCTGACCCGTTCCCGGCAGGCTGTAGCGAATGGTCGTCGTCGGGTTGAATGGGTTCGGTGCGTTGCTCACCGCCAGCGCCGCCGGGACCGGACGTCCGTCATTCACCGCTGTACTGCCAGCGTCTCGCGCCGCCCTCGCCGCGGCGATGATGTCCGCCGTGATCGGATCCATGTCGGCTTCCTCCGAGACAAACCCCGCCGCGTCGATCCGAGCGTCCGGGGACACGTCCCCCGAGAGGATATCGATCGCGTGCACTGCGAGCCGTTGCGCGCGGACCGCCCACTCAGCAAGCGTGACGGCGCTGGGGCCCATCGGTGCCATGCTCATGAGCGCCACTTCCACTTGCTCCGCGAGCCCCATAGCCCTGGCGATCAACGCGTTCGCCGAGTCGCCCTCGGCCGTACCGATGATCGCCGAATCGAGCATCGCCTGCGCCACGCCGATGAGCTGGCGAGCGTGGGCGAGCAGGTCGATGACTGGCGGCAGTGGCGCAGGAGCTGAGATGATCACGATACGGTCGAGTGCGCGATGGATCCGCTCAACCATCTGGAGCGTAGCGTGGTAGTTGGCGTGTACCAGGAGCGCGCTCGCCGAGTCGGCGAGTTCGGCCGCCCGGACGACCGCTCCGCGCTCGTAGTAGGCATCTGCGGGAAGCACCGCCAGTATCGCTTCTACGCGCGCCCGCAGGGCCTCGACCGCCTGCCCTGCACGAACGTTGCCGGTAGCTACGTAGAGCGCCTGCTCGAGCTTGCGGTAGGCAGACTGCAGCGCGGCGTCGGCCGCCCGTGTGTGACCCGCGGCAAGATGTTCGATCGCCTTCCCGAGCCTTGCGTACCCGGTGTTGAAGTGGTGCAGCGCCAGGGAATCGCCACTTGCCTCGACCACAGGACGTGCCGCGTCGTATTTCGTCTGCACCACCGCGATGGCCCCGCTCAGATACTCGTCGGATCGTATGAGGTCCTGATTCCGGCCGATCACTTGTTCGAGGTGCTTCACCACGGCTCCCGCGACATGCTGCTCACCCGCCCCGATCAGCGCCAACGCTGCGTCGGCGAGAGCCCGAGCCGCGGAAAGGAGCGAATCCGCAGCATCGCCCGGCAGATCTACGATCGCCGCGGCAAGCGTGTCCTCCATATACGTCTGGAGAGTGACGACATGGTGCGTGAGGCGGTCTCCCGCGCGGAGTAGATACTCCACCTTCGCGATATTGCGACGCGCTTGTTCGACCGCGTTCTCGGCGGACACAACCTGCCCGGAGTCGAGCTTGGCCGCGGCAACATCGAGCGCTGCACCTGCCGATGCCAGCAACTCAGGTCCGCGCGGGACCGGCGTGACACCGATCGCGACAGCGAGAGAATCGATGCGGACACGCAACGTTGAGATGACATCCCCGAGCCGATCGAACGCGCTAAGCAACTGCCTCGCTTCGCCCGTGAGCCGCACCGCCCGAACCATCGCCACATCTGCCGCCGCAACGCGCCCGTCAGCAAGGCGCGCGTCCACGGAGTCAAGCGACGTAGTTGCACGCCCCAGCAGGTCGATCGCCAAGCCGAGGCCGCGATCGGTGGCTTCGACGAGGAGGGAGTCGACTTTGCTGCGCATCACGAGGCTGGCTTCCGTCAGCCGTGCGGCGAGCCGGAGCAGGTGCGCCGCGTTGTCGAGCCGACGGTGCGCCAGCACGACAAGCCGTCCGGCCTTCGCCACGTCACCCGCACCGAGATACATGGAGGCGGAATCGAGGTTCGCTCGCGCGCTGTCAACGAGGGCGGAGACCCCGTCCAGCCCCAGTTCGGTGGCTATCACATCCAGCGAATCGGCGCGCTGGTTGAGTCGTTCTACAGCATGCGCAACCGTGGCAGAATCAGCTGGTATCGGAGGGGATGGTAGCTCGGGCGGGAGCACCATCCGTCTGATGTCGTTGTAGAACATGCCGATTGTGCGCGCCACGTCGTTGACGATCACCCATGCCGAATCGGCGTGACCGTCAGCATACATGGCGCGAGCCATACTCACCTGCTCATGGTAGATGCTGATCGGCGCGAACAAATCGATCGGGAGTACGCCGATGGTCCTGTCGATTACGTCGATCCGCCGATCCACTTCGTCTGCAAATGCGTGGAAGTCGCCCGGGAGCGGCCCCCATGCGGGCAGAACGGCGTCGACATACGTACCGAATGTCGACGCGACACGCGCGAGTTCGGCGAGCGCTCCGCCTCTGTCGCCCTCCGCCGCGCTCTGACGGGCTCTCTCAAGGCCGTTCTTCAGGTCATCGAGCGGGTACGCCAGCTCCATTCCGAGCATCTCGATCACGATGCCGAGCGTCTCGATCTGGTACTCCAGCCGGTTGATAAGCCCTTTGATGTCGGCGTCGATGGGCGGCGGGGCGACTATGATGGTGTCATTCGGCGAGACGGGCGGCGACGTGTTGATGTGATCCTCTATCGCCCGTATGTCATCCAGCAGGATCAGCGCGTCTTCGCGTGCCGCCACGAGCTCGCCGGCGTGGTAGAGGTCCCATGCCACATGCAGGCGCGCCTGGATGTCGTCCAGCGGGAACGCCCACTCGTAGGGGTCGCTGCCGAGCATGTCGCGAATGCGTGCCAGACGAAGCTCGGCATCGTTGAGCAAGGCGAGCACGCGTGAGGATTGCGGCGGCTCCGCGTCGGTACTGTCACCCGGTTGTGGATCGGGGACAGGCGGGCGTGTCACGTCGATATGTCTGACCACTTCCGCGATCTCCGCCATGAGCGCGTGGAGCTCGACGCGCGCGGCGTGCACCTCACCCGAAGCGACAAGCGCCGATATGTCATCAAGCTGCGCCACGAGATCGTCGATGATCGAGAGTCCCCAGGGCGTGTCTTCCGCGATCAGCCACGCGCGCAGTTCCTCCAGTCGAGCGCCGAGCGCTGCAAGCACTTCTTCGAGCCCGTCCTCCGGGGCCGGTGGCTCGATGATACCGGTGCCATCGGGGCTTCCGACGAGTAGCGCCACCACGTCGCCGTATTGCGCGAGAATCGTCCGAGCCGCTCCCAGTGCGCCATCCAAGTCCCCGGCGACTGCGATGGCTACGAGGCTATCGATGTCAGCGGTCAACAGGTCGATGCGCGCGACGAGCTGGGCGTCGCCCTCCTCCTCGGCGCGGTCACGCAGATGGGCGAGCTGACCCGTAATGTCCCGGAGGTACGCGATAGCGCTGTCGGCGAGCGAATGGTCAAGTGGACCGACGTAGATCGGCTGCGTGACGACCATGCTGTCGCCGTACGTCGGCCCCGTCGTCGGGGCGCCGGCTTCCGCCCGCGACGCCCCGGTGGTGAAGAACGCGATGGCGAGGTAGAGTAGCAGTATCTGCTTCATGTCGATCTCCTCCGAGTCGGATCACCCGATATGCACCGAGCCGCACCGCTACGGCAGCGGCGTTGCGGTCGGACAGAGTGCAACGCGCGTGCCATGTGCCGACACAGCCCCTTCCGTCGGGGGTCCGCAACTAGGCCGCAGACGCGATACGTACGATCAGGTACACCAACTGTATCAACGTGTACGCGATCAGCTCACTTCACCGCCAGACCCCGGTGGTACAACCGTCGGTCGATGACCTCCGCAACCTCGCGCGGCCGCTCGAGCCGCAGGAAGTACGCCGCTTCGACGGACCGCTGGAACTCGATGTTGTTCCGCTCCGTGACGGCCGGCTCCCCAGGACGTGTACGCGGTTGCCCGCGATCACCTTAACACTGGAGAACCGGCACCGATGCCGATTCCAGCACGTCCCGAGCGTCAGCAGACTGCACCTTCCCACAACGCCCGTCCTGTGCGTCGGCCGGCCAGCGTGCGAGCGCCGCCTCGTTTCGCCTCAGCCGGAATCTGTCTGATAAAGGTACTCGATTTGCACGCCATGAGGCGTGGCGCAGGCTACATGCTCGACAACCGCGACGACATCGTCTACGAACGAATCGAATGTCAACGGAATGCCGGGAGCATCGCTCTCGTCCGCTGCCACCAATCACGAGAAAGACAGACTCGGACCAGAACGGTGGTCGATCTCAAGCGTTCCAGTGGTCGGTACGAATCACGTGGCGCCTCTGTCGCTCCGTACTCGTGATTCGGCCTCTGACGCTTCTCCGCGTTCCTGTTCCCGGATCTACCGAACCAGCAGCATCCTCCTCACACGCGTCCCCCCTTGTATGTTGAGTAGTGTGGTATGTGGTGTCTTGGCAGGGCAGTGGCGGCCGCCACTGCC
>CAZSJP010000273.1:0-6572 GCA_964606675.1 uncultured bacterium | reverse complement strand
CCTGATCGGCACCGACGCGACATGGCTCGAACGGCACGCGGCGGAGGAGTTGCAGAAGTACCTGCGCGAGATGTCCGGCGCCGAGTTGCCGATCTCGACCGCGCCGGCAGCGAGCGGCCCCATCGTCGCCGTTGGTCGCGCGGAGACGAACCCGGTCGTCGCCGACGCCATCGAACGGGACAAGCTGACGCTATCGGAGACGTATCCCGGGCGCGACGGGTTCGTTGTCGAGACGGTCGATATCGACGGTCGAGACGTGTTGGTTCTCGGCGGCAGCTCCGACCGGGGCACGCTCTACGCGGCGTACGCATTGCTCGAAGACGTCCTCGGAATCGGGTTCTTCCGCGACGGTGAGCGAGTGCCCAAAACGCCGACCGTTGACCTGCCGACGCTACACGTTGCGGAACGTCCGCACTTCACCGAGCGCCAAGAGGGCAACGGGTGTATCTACACCTACACGACCTCGGCATGGGGCTGGGACGAATGGAAGAACGAGTTCGATTGGAGAGCCAAGCGTAGGGCTAACATGGTGTGGCCACTAAATATCGGCGGGCACATCCTGAGCGAGGTCTACGCCGATTGGGGGCTCGTACCCGAGCCGAAGAAGGAACCAGACGAACCCACGCTCCACATGCGAGTGCACGAGTACGCCAAGAATCTCGGCATGCGGACCCCGGTAGACCTGCCCACCGGTGGCATGCCTGACGCGTTCTACGAGCAGCATCCCGAGGCGAAGAAACTCGTCATGCAGTGGAGCGAGTTCGAGCCCTACGATACGCTGCATCCGGACGATCCCTTCTTCAGGAGACGCATCGTCGACTTCGTCCGTCGTCACAACGCCCGGTACGGCAGCGATCATCTCTACATCGCCGAGTTCGCCAGCGAAAGCAGAATCCTCGACGGCGCGGACGACGTGCAGGAAGCGCGTATCATGTTCGCCCGGTCGGTCTCCGAGGCGCTCTCCGAGGCCGACCCGGAAGGTGTGTGGATTCCGTCCGGCTGGTCGTTCGATCTCTCGGCGGACGACCCCGGCAACCCGTGGCAAGCCAATTGGACGCCCGAGCAGGTGCTCGAATACCTCGACGCGATCACCGTTCCCCACGTAGTGTGGGACTTGTGGTCGGAGGAGGCCGAGAAGTACAAGACCTGCGACTACTATGGCGGCCATCCGTTCGGGTTCGGCGTGTTGCATAGCTTCGGCGCGGGGAGCTACTTACATGGCGACGTACGCGGCCTGGTCGACAAGGTCCATGCCCTCATCAACGAGCCGCGCGCCGCGAAGTGCGACCAGTTCGGGAATCAGTCCGAGATCATCGACTTCAACGGCTTCTACATGGAACTGTCCGCTCGGCTGGCGTGGAATCCGGCGAACGTCACGGTCGAGAAGCACGTGCGGGACTACTGCCGCAAGCGCTACGGGGAGGCCGGAGCCAAGTTGGAGCGAGCATGGTGGCTGTTGGTCGAGACAGCGCACGGCCCCGACAGCGGCACTGTGAAGATCATCATGGACCCGTTCTATTGGTTCCGCCCCGATCTGGAGTTGCTCCCGGGATGGCCCGAAGATGCCGAGCAGACGTGGGCGATGTGGGCACGACGGTCCGAGTTCGTGCCGAAACTGCGCGAGGCGGCCGAGCTGTTCCTTGCCCAGCGCGACCTGCTGGCCGAAAACGAGATGGCGCGGCGCGACATGGTCGACGTCGCCAGCCAATGGATATCGGAGCGATTCAGCCTCGCGCTCATCCGCGTCCGCGATGCCTTCGTCGCGACGGACAGCGCCGCATTCGAGGAATCGTCAGCCGAGTGCCTGCGGCTCCTCGACGACAAGACGCGGCTTCTGTCGAGTTGGCCACCGTACCGGCTGGACGCCAAGATCGAGCGCGAGCGAGTCAACTTCGGCGACGATGCGCCAAGGGCCATCAAGCATCGCCACGTTTGGGTCACGACGGCCGACGGTGCGCACTCGGTGCCGCTACGGGACTACTACCGACAGGACCTCGACGGCCTCGTCGCGGGCTACTACAAGCCGCGCGTGGAGAAATACGTTGAAGTGTTGCGACAGAAGCTGACAGACGGCGTGACGACTCTGGCCGAGGAGGAACTCGACGCGATGTACGACCCCATCGAATCAGGCTTCATCGCAGGAGCGACCCCAGTGCTGCCCGAGGGCGAGGACCCCGTCGACGTTGTCCACGCGCTGCTAGATGCGGACGGAGAATAGCCGGCCCGTTGCGAGAGTCCATCACGAGATGAAGGCGATACCATGCTGCTGACAGAGAACGGACGAGCATGCTGCACGCTGGTCGTAGGAACCGACGCTACCTGGCTTGAGCGGCGCGCCGCCGACGAGCTGAAGAAGTATCTCTCTACCATGAGCGGCGCCGAGGTGCCTATCGGAGAGACTGCGCCGGGCCAGGGCACCCTCGTCGCTATCGGACGCGCCGAGACCAACCCGATCGTCGCGAGCGCGATCGCGCAGAATCGTGTCACGCTGTCAGAGAACTACCCCGGCAGAGACGGCTTCGTCCTGAAGACCGTCCGGCTCGACGAGCGAGACGTGCTTGTCGTCGGCGGCAGCATGGACCGCGCCACGCTGTACGCGGCGTATGCACTGTTGGAGGACGTGCTCGGCGTCGGCTTCTTCCGAGATGGCGAGCGAATCCCGCAGGTGCCGACAATCGAGTTGCCCGAAGTCGACGTCGCCGAACGCCCGACCTTCGCCGACCGCGCCGACGGCTTCATCGCGTACTCGGCCAAGTTCTGGGACTGGAACGACTGGATGCGCGAGTTCGACTGGAAGGCGAAACGACGCGCGAACATCACCTGGCCCTTCCCCGTCGGCGGCGACATCATCCCGACGATCATGGCCGAGTGGGGCGTCGCGCCCGCGCCTCCGCCTCGTGGTGACGAGCCGACTATGCACGAGAAGTTGCGCGACCACGCTCACAAGCTCGGTATGCGCATGCCCATCGACGTGCCATGCGGCACGAGCCTACCCGACGCCCTATTCGAGGCGTTCCCGGATTGCCGCACGCTCAAGATGCAGTGGAGCGAGTACGAGCCGTACCGGCAACTGCATCCGGGCGACCCTCTTCTGCAACGCCTGATGGTCGACTACATACGGCACTACCGCGAGCGCTACGGAACCGATCACATCTACACGGCGGAGTTCGCCAGCGAGAGCAGAATCCTAGATGGAGCCAGCAGCAACCAGGAGGCGCGGCTCGACTTCGTCCGCACGGCGTCGAGGGCGCTGGAACAGGCCGATCCGGAAGGGCTCTGGCTGCCGGGGAGCTGGTCGTTCGACCTGGCCGCCGACGACCCCGGCAACCCATGGCAGGCGAACTGGACCATCGAGGACATACGCGAGTATCTCGACACCATCACCGTTCCGTTCGTCGTCTACGACATGTGGGCCGAAGAGGCCGAGAAGTACAAGCAGACCGACTACTTCTTCGGGCACCCGTGGGCGTTCGCGGTCCTGCACTGCTTCGGCGGGGAGAGCCATGCCCACGGCGATGCACCGGGCTTAGTGAACCGCGTTCACGACCTGCTCGAACAGGTCGAGCCGGGCACGTGCGAGATGTACTGCACGCTTCCTGAGATCAGCGAGTACAACGGATTCTACTTCGAGCTTTCCGCCAGGCTCGGGTGGAACCCCACCGACGTGACGATTGAGCGCCGCGTGCAAGACTACTGCCGGAAGCGCTACGGTGCGGCTGGCGAAGCGCTCGAACCGGCCTGGTGGCGGCTCGTCGACACCATCCATGGCCCCGAGAGCGGCACGGTGAAGATTATCATGGACCCGCTCTATTGGTTCCGGCCGGACTTGCGCCTGCTCCACGGGTGGCCGGAGGACGACGAGAGAGCGATCGGGCTCTGGACGAGCCGACCTGCGTTCATCCGGAAGCTGCGCGAGGCCCTGGAGATGTTCCTCGGGCAAGCCGATCTACTCCAAACAAGCGAGATGGCGCGCAGAGACGTGGTCGACGTTGCTCGCCATTGGATCGCCGAGCGTTGCGGACAGGCTCTCATCGGAGCGCGCGACGCGTTCCTCGAACGTGATGCCGCGGGGCTCGCCGAGGCCGGCGCTGTAGCTCTCGGGTTGCTCGACGATCAGGCGCACCTGTTGGCTAGCTGGCCGCCATACCGGCTCGACCGCAAGATCGAGAAGAGCAGAGAGCGGTACGGCGGAGACGACGCGGCCGAAGCGATCAAGCACCTCCACGTCTGGTGTACCGAAGCGGTTGGCAGGCACTCGGTTCCGCTGCGCGACTACTACCGCATGGATCTGGATGAGCTTGTTTCCGACTACTACAAGCCCAGGGTCGCCAAGTACGTCGAAGTGCTGGCGCGGAAGCTGGCCTCGGGCGAAACGACGCTAACCGACGATGAGCTGGACGCCATGTACGAACCGATCGAGGAAGCGTTCATCGTCGCTCCGTTGCGCTCGATGCCCGAAGGCGAAGACCCGGTGGCCATCGTGCGCGCGTTCATAGCGGCAGATAGCGACTGAGAGACACATGATTCTCACGAGAGACGGCCGAAGCGAGTTCGCCCTCGGCATGTACGAACTCCCGCGCGACGAATCCGAGTGGAGACGGTGGAGCGAGTCGGGGATCAATCTCGTCCAATGCAAGAGCCGCGATGAGCTTGACCTTGCGCACGATTACGGCATGCTGGCGTGGGTGGCGGTGCCGATGGTGGTGACGGACGACGACGGAGAGGCGGCGCTTCGTTCGACGGTCGAGGCCCTCCGCGACCACCCGTCGCTCGCGGTGTGGGAGGCCCCCGACGAGTCGATCTGGCGCACCGTCTTCTTCGGGCAGGAACGGGCGCGCCGGCTCTGGCGAGAGCCTGAGGATCGCGTCGCGGAGGTGCTGCGAAGACGTGCCGAACTGCTTGCCGGACTGGCGCGCGGATCGGCGATCATCCGCGATCTGGACCCTGGGCGCAAGCTCTGGCTGAACGAAGCCATGGGCTGCGACTTCGATACGCTGACCCGATGTCTGCCCTACCTGGACGTCGTCGGCGGGGACTTCTACGCAGTGCCCTCTTCCGAGAGGCGGTCGCTGAATCTGTGGGGACCGATGCTCGATCGTTTCCATCGCGTTGCACCTCGGCACGAGCTATGGTCGGTGCAACAGGCGTTCTCATGGTCGACTCTCGTCGAGGGCGACGGAGGCGAGCCGACGTATCCGACCCGCGAAGAGGCGAGGTTCACTGCGTGGCAGGTGATGATGCATAGCGCTACCGGAGTCATCTGGTGGGGATCGGCCTACGAAGATCGCCCGGCGCCGTTCCTCGACGGGATCATGGAGGTTGCTTCCGAACTCAGCGGCCTGCATCCGTTCCTGACAACCGAGACACGACGCAGCGTGAGTATCCGGATAGAGGAACAAGTTCAGCCGCGAATCCTGGGTGTGTCGGGAGGTGTCTACGATGCCGATGACCAGCCGATGCTCGCTCTGGGGTGCGAGGCCCCGCGGGGGCACGAGATACTGCTGAGCGGCTTCGATGGCGACCCCAACGAGATGACGCAAGTCGTCCCCGCTTCCGAGCCGTTCGTACGACTTCGCGACGGATGGGCGACCAAGTTGCAGGGCTACGAGGTAAGAGTCTACGTTTCGGACGGCCACGCACGGATGGCGTGATCGCGCTGCACCGTCGCGATCGTGCCCCGGTAGCCGGGCTGCCGACCGATGCAGGCGGCGGCTACGACTCGACACTGACAGAGGCGTTCCATGGCTGATCCGGGGCCGCGTATCCAGACCCAAGCGTTGCTCGAGGACTCGGAACTGTTCCGTCGGACGTTGGGCGACTTCGTGCCTCCCGACGCGTTCGACGCGCATGCGCACCTCTACCGCGCCGATTCCTTCCCGACAATGGTGCCGCCGTTGCTCCTCACAGCGGACGAGACTGTCGGTCTGGACAAGTACACGCAGTATCAGTCGTCGTGGATGGGCAAAGCCTCGCCCGGAGACGGCCTGTATTTCGGCTTCCCGACCCCTGACGTCGACCGTGCCGCGGCCAACCGATTCGTTCTGAACGAGCTCGAAGGCCGCGACGGCTCGCGCGCGCTGCTCTTGGTTGGCCCCGAGGACGACCCGGACGAAGCCGAGCGGCAGTCCCTCGACCCGCTTGTCGCCGGGTTCAAGGTGTACCATTTCTTCGCGACCGTCGCCGATACGTTCGAAGCGCCGAACGAGAGTTTCACCCCGGAATGGGTGTGGGAGATCGCCGACCGGCGTGGCTTGGCGATCTTGCTCCATCTGGTGCGCAAGCAGGCTCTCTCGCATCCGGACAACCAGCGCTACATCCGCAACCAGTGCCGCCGCTACCCTTGCGCACGGCTGATCCTGGCCCACGCCGCACGCGGTTTCTGCCCGCGCCACACCATCGACGGGCTCGGAGCGCTCCGAGGCATCGACAACGTCGTGTTCGACACCGCGGCAGTCTGCGAGCCGGATGCGCTGGTGGCGCTGTTTGGCGAGTTCGGGGCCAGGCGGCTGATGTTCGGCACCGACTTCCCGGTGTCGCAGATGCTCGGCAAGTGCGTCGGTATCGGCGACGGG
>CAZSJP010000272.1:0-6575 GCA_964606675.1 uncultured bacterium | reverse complement strand
TTCGGGATAGAACTTTATAAGTATTAAAATATGTACAAGGAGGAACGAACGTATGGTCGACAGGCATCGGACGCTCATCGCTCCATCGGTCCTGGCAGCCGATTTCGCGGACCTTGGCGGCCAGATCGACAAGGTCTCGGATGGCGGTGGAGACTGGCTCCACCTCGACATAATGGACGCCCACTTCGTCCCGAATCTGACGTTCGGTCCGCTCATCGTCGAGGCCATCCAGCGCGCGACTAATATGTTCCTGGACACCCATCTGATGGTGACCGATCCGGTGGGTTACGCGCGCCGATTCGTCGAAGCCGGAAGCGATCTGGTCACGTTTCACGTCGAAGCCGTTGACAATCCGTCCGAGGCAGCTGGCCAGATCGCCCGTTACGGCGCCAAGGTCGGCGCGTCGGTGAAACCCGCCACTCCCGTCTCACATCTGATACCGATGCTGGAGAGGCTCGATCTGGTTCTGGTGATGTCCGTCGAGCCGGGCTTCGGCGGCCAGGCTTTCATGCCCGACTCCCTCGGCAAGATAAGCGAATTGCGGAATGAGATCGACAGGCAGGGCCTCAAGACGCTGGTTCAGGTCGATGGCGGGATCAACACCGATACTGCCATTATGGCACGAGAGGCAGGCGCGGACGTTCTGGTGGCAGGCACAGCCGTCTTCCGCGCCGACGATGCGGCGGCGGCGATTGAAGAGCTTCGGGGCAAGCCCGAGGATCTGCAATGAACGGGGCGATGCCTCTGTGACGCAGAAGCGCCTCACTGCCGGCCCAGCGGCGCCGAAGGACCTCGACGACCTGGGTCTGTGCTACCGGCATTGCCATCGATGCGCTCTGGCGAACTCCCGTTGGCAGACCGTGTCGGGGTGTGGCGAACCCGGTGGCATAGTCGTGCTATCGGATCGGGTCAGTGGCTTCGAGGACGTAGCCGGGGAGCTGTTCGCGGGTCCGATCGGGATGGTCTTCGACCGCATCCTTGCGGCGCCCGGCGTGGCTATCGGGCGCGAGTCGATCTACCTTGCCGCCGTCGTCCAGTGCCGTTCACCGCGCGGGAGAATACCACTGCCATCAGAGGTGGCGGCGTGTCGCGAACGCTTGTGGCTGGAGCTTGGTTTCGCCGAGCCACAGATCGTGGTGGCGTGCGGGCGAAGGTCCGTCGACGCGCTATTCCCCGACAGAGAGCAGCGCCCGGAGGCCGGCTCGTGGCTTGACTGGGCCGTCGGAGATCGTGAGGTGCCGGTGTTCACGACACTTCACCCGCGCGAAGCCATGGCGGGGCCGGAAGGGGAAGTACGGCGCAGAAAGCGCGTGATGTACGCTCATTGGCAGGCGATTTCTGCACGGTTCTCCGCTATGGCGGGGCAAATCCCAGTCGATCCCGCATAGTCGACCGGCTCATCCACGTGCGGCGGATCATCTAACCGGCAGCAGGATGAATATGGCGACGTCCCATACGGCGTGAGAGACTATGCCCGGAATCAGCGACCGGTACCTCCAGTAGACCGCGCCCCAGAACAAGCCGCAGATCAACGCCGCCATGAAGAGCATGAAGTTCCACGCCCAAAGATGCACCGCCGCGTAGACGATACCACCGACGAGCCAGCCTATCGCGCGGCCGTATTTCGACTCGAGCCGCTCCTGCAGATAGCCTCGCCAGTATATCTCCTCGGCCGGGCCGATCACCAGGAACAGCAGCGAACCTATCAGGAACGGATGAGACTCGGCTTTCATCGCGTAGATGTGGCCGACCTCTACCGGGGCGAACGTGAACAGGGCCGCGCCGATCCTGTCGCCGATGAAGAACGTCACGTACAGCACTGCCGCCGCGGCGACTCCGATGGCGACGTGCGACATCCGGAACGAGAACAGCGCGCTCAGTTTGGTGCGTTGCTCCGAGAGGGCGATGCCCGCAAGCGTCGACGAGCAGACGGCCATGCTCAGCCAGAAGTTGCCCCAGCCGAGGCCGAACATGTAGCCCCACATGCACGCCGCCAGGAGAACTGTCAGCATGGGGGTTCGGAGGCGCGAATCTATCACAGCAGTTTGGGTATCCCTATTCCGGCCATTAGGAGGACGCCGAACGCAAGGTGTACCTGTGCGGTCATCTCGTCGATCGACGCCAGGCTCGCACCGGTGTCGCCGAACGATGCGCGGATGACCCCCACGGTCTTCATCGCCGGTGGGAGGCTCAGCGCGACAAGCGAGGCCCACACGGGCAGCACGCCCAACGCGATCATCACGGCGACGCTCGCGTATGCCGCGGCGAGCATAGCGAAGTACTCGAACGCGGCGAACCTGCTACCGAAGGCGATTGAAGCGGTTCGCATCCCGCTCGCGCGGTCGTCGGCGATGTCTCGCAGGTTGTTCGCCTGGACGATCGCGGCGACGAGGAAGCCGACCGGCAGCGATATGGCAACGACGAGCCACGTAAACGCGCCCGTCAGAACGAAGTACGATCCGACGACCATCAGCGGCCCGAACAAGAGAAAGATCACGACCTCGCCAAGCCCGCGGTATTTCAGCCCCACGGGGGTGCCGCAATAGAAGAAGCCGCCGAGGAAACCCACTGCGCCAAGCACCAGCAATGGCCAGCCCCTGAAGTACGTCATGCCCAGACCGAGTAACGTCCCGAACGCAAACGCCACGATCCCGCCGCGGAAGATGCTGCTCGGCCTCATCAGACCTTCCACAAGCACGCCTGAGCCGCCCATCGTACCCTTGCGATCGACCCCGCCGGTGTAGTCGTAGTAGTCGCTGACGAGATTCGCGCCGGTGTGGAAGAGCACTCCCGCCAGAAGGATCGCCGGTAACAGCGCCCACAACGTGGAGCCGTCTGTCGGCGGCAGATGCCAGGCGAGAACCGCTCCGAGCATGACGGGGGTTGCCGAAGCGGTGTACGCAAACGGGCGAACCGCGCGCCACCAGAGCGCCGCCGGTCCTGCGCGACGCTGCCCGTACGGGTGATCGACAGTGGCGCCGTCGATGGCGAACGATTCGGGCACGATCCTCAGAGCGATCGCTTGTTGCGCTGAAGCAATCGTCGTTCGGGCCAGTTCGCTCTTCGATTCGAGGATCGCCCTAACCTCGGGCTCACGGTCTATCGGCTCGAGTATCATTACCCGCCCGGCCCCTTGTAGCTGTCCGTCGGCAATCTCGAACGACACACCGGGGTTGAGGCGGATATTCTGCAGGGCCTCGGCTCCGGCATCGACGACCGCGTACAATGCATCGGCACCCTTGGCGAACGGGAGCGATGCGGGCGTCGCCTCCGGGCTATCTCCCGCCATCAGCGTCAGCGTTTCCGCGCGCGCCATGGTCTCGTCGGCGCGGCCCAGCAGCCCCTGTATATCGGTACCCATCAACCTGAGTCTCCGGATGCGCGCTTGCCCTGGCGATGGGGTGGAGGCCCGCTCGGTGGCAACACACTCATGTTTTCACTATCGTGGTCACAGCCCCGTAGGGTGATCGATGAACTCCGTTTCGACCCCGAAACGCTCTCTCAGGTGCTCGGCAAGAGCTTGCACACCGAGGGTCTCCGTGGCGTAGTGGCCGGCAAGTACGACGTTCATCCCGTATTCTTCCGCGTCGAGCGCCATGTGGTGCGGCCCTTCGCCCGTTACGAGCGTGTCGATTCCGATCCGCGCCGCGTCGGCTATGTACGCAGCTCCGGATCCGGCCACTATGCCGACTCGCGTCGACTGCCACAGGCCATACGGCAACTGGCGCGCTTCCACGCCAAGCTTCTCACGTATCAGATCCACCAGTGCGCCGCGATCGATTCCCAATGTTCCGTACACACCGGCAGGAGTGCCGCGCACGTCTCCGAAGGTTCCCTCGACGGTGAGGCCGAGTGCAGCGGCGAGCTGAGCATTGTTGCCGACTTCCGGATGTGCGTCGAGCGCCGCGTGGGCGCTGTAGACACCCATCTGGTGCCTGATAAGCGCCCCGACTCGACGGAACGCCTTGCCGATCAGGGGTTGTTTCGGACCCCAGAACAGCCCGTGGTGCACAACCAGAAGCTGCGCTCCCCAGAGTGCCGCTCCAGCGATCGTGGCCAGACACGCATCAACCGCCACGGCCACTCGACGTATATCCGCGAGGCTCTCGACCTGTAGTCCGTTCAGGGCGTTCTGCGAATCGGGTACGTCTGCGATGCGAAGATACTCGTCCAAGTAGTCGGCCAGTTCCGTGCACTCAATCGGCATGGAGCCTCCCAATCACGCAAGAGAGGGCGCACACTTCTCCTCCGGAATCGAATCGGCCGGCGAAGGTTCGCGCCCCATGGGTCTGCCGTGTGCGGAGTCCGCTTGCGGTATGCCGGTCGCGCGCCTCGGCCGCCCGCGATCTGCATATCCGCGACGCCCGCCGGGGTCGCTGCCGTCTTGACGGATGCACGTGGTGCGCGCGTTATTCTAGATGAGGCTCATCGCGCGCGACAGACGGCGCGCGGTATGGCCACAGCGGGATCGGACAGCGAACGTTAGAACGATACGAAATTCGAGCCGTCCGGAACACTCCCGATACAAATGACCGTCGCGACACACTGCGGCCCAATCTTGGGAAGACATACGATGTCGGCACCCGTGCTCACGATAGCCGCCGCGATAGCCGCCATGAGACGTGGTGAGGTGGTCGCGTATCCCACGGAGACGTTCTACGGCCTCGGCGCACTGCCGACCTCGGAGGACGGGTTGGAGCGGCTTGTCGATCTTAAGGCGAGGGACGAGGGCAAGCCTGTAAGCCTGATACTCGGGCGGTCGCAGACCCTGGCCTCGTTCGCCAATTCGATCACGGGGCCGATCGTCAAGCTGATCTCGATGGCGTGGCCCGGGCCGGTGACAGTGATCCTGCGCGCCCGTCCGTCCGTGCACCGGCTGGTAACGGGCGACACCGGCACCGTCGCCGTCCGCGTTCCCTCATACGCGCAGGCGCGCGCGCTCGCCGATGCCGCCGGCGGCGCCATTACCGCCACAAGCGCCAATGAGCAAGGCGTCGCCCCACCCACCGACGCGGAGACCGTCCGGCGCTACTTCCCCGAAGGCTTGGCGGGCGTTGTCGGAGGTCAGAGCACCACCGGTGGCACCCCGTCTACGCTGGTGAGGCCCGAGGGGCGGCAGCTTGTGATTCTGAGGCAGGGCGTCGTAGGGGCGGACAAGCTTCGGCAGTGGTGGCCCGGCGACGTCGTCGAGGCGTGCACGTGGAGCGCTCGCCCACGTCCCTCCGGTGGCGCGCGGTTGCCCGATACGCGCCAAGCGTGATCAAGTACACGCCGCTCGGTGTACCTCCCTCAAGTTCGCTCCTCATGTGTTCGACAGAAGAACGTAGGGCGCCTCGCACCCCCAACGTCGCGCGATGCTATGTTGCGTGGATGACGCGAAGCGCCCTAGATGGTAACGCGGCTAGCGATCCGCTACGGACGACGAGGTCGTCGCCAACGCTCGAATCGCCTCAGCCACCCGGGTCGTACGTTCCCCGCTGCCGCCAATGCATCGTCCGCGGCGGCAAGACACGCCACCTGCGTGGCAAGGTCTTGCGGTTCCGGCACGGCCTCGCCTACGGCGACGGCCTGCTGACCCGTGCTTGCGTTCAGATTTATCGCGTCGAGCGTCACGGCCACATGTAGGCCGGATGCCGACGCATCGGAGTCAGGTATCATGGCTACCGATTCTCCATCTATGAGAGTGCAGATCATGCACGTTTGCTTGACATCGCTTCACGGGACGGTGGTCTGCATGCCGCATGCCCGGTAGCGAGTGACGTCACGACCTTCTCTGAATGCAACTGGCGTGCCGGAGTCGCAGTCCGGCCGGCCAGAACGCGGAGCGACCACGCTAGAGGGATTTCTGTCGGAGTGCGGATACAGCGCTAAAGCGAGGATAGTGCAGACATGGCACTACTTGCCGCGGGGCGGTTGCCTCGGCCGGAGTTGTGCCCAGGCTTCGGCGGCGCTCGACTTTGGTACCGCCCGCAGCTTCACTATACTCACCTTCTGACCGCGCACAATTCCCGTACGCCACGCCGAGGAGTGTCCGATATGAATCGCATAGCCGTCTGTGGGGCCGCCGGACGCATGGGCAAGCGACTGATCTGCCTGGCCCAGGAGATGCCGGATGCGGTTGTTGCCGCCGCCGTCGAGAGGGGCGACCATCCGTCGCTCGGTTCCGATGCGGGCGAGTTGGCCGGAGCGGGGAACATCGGCGTGGTGGTAACGGCCGATCTCGCGGCTGCACTTGCCGTGTCCGACATAGCGATAGCGTTCACGAACGATCCGGGCGTGTCGATCGAACAGGCCCGAGCCTGCGCTTCGGCCGGCAAGGCTCTGGTCGTCGGGACCACCGGGATGACGGCCCAGCAGGAGGCCGAGTTCGCTCGCGAGGCATCTTCGATCGCGACCGTGAAGGCGTCGAACTTCAGCGTCGGAATCGCCGTGCTGCTCGGACTGGTCGAGCAGGCGTCGGCGCTCCTGGGCGACGCGTACGACTGCGAGGTGGTCGAGACGCACCACACCCGGAAGAAGGACGCCCCGAGCGGCACCGCGCTCAGCCTCGGCGAAGCGGCTGCACGGGGGAGGGG
>CAZSJP010000271.1:0-6629 GCA_964606675.1 uncultured bacterium | reverse complement strand
GAGCGGCTGCTCTCTCAGGCGACGCAGGATATGTCGCACCACCCTCAGGTTGTCGCCGTCGAGGAGCGCGAGACGCCGCCGGCGATCGAAATCCGCGACCTCAGCGTGCGTGGAGACGACTCCCAACCTCCGCTGGCAGGGATCGACCTTCGCCTGCCACCCGGCGAGCTTACCGTACTGGTCGGCCCGACCGGCGGCGGAAAGTCGCTCTTGCTGGAAGTGCTCGCCGGCCTTATCGTACCGTTGCGCGGTGAAGTGCTTTGGGACGACCGGGTTGTCCTTTCGTCGGATATCCGACCTGCGCCGCTGCCGCTTGGCTACGTGCCCCAGGAGCCGCCTGCGACAAGGGGCTCGGTTGCGGAGAACATCGCGCTGGGCCGGCAGATACCGGAGCCGGACATCGCCGCCGCCATGAAAGAAGCAGCACTCGATACGCCTCCGGATAGACAACTCGGTGACGGCGGCGTGCCTCTTTCAGGCGGCGAACTGCAGCGGCTGGCTCTGGCGAGGGCGATTGTCTGGGACCCGCCGTTGCTCGTCCTGGACGAGCCGACGTCCGCGCTTGACAGAGAGACCGAGGCTCTCGTTGTGCGCAATCTGATCGCTCGCACGAAATCGGAAACGAGACCGGGCCGCAGGTGTACGATCATTGCGGCAACCCATCGACAGGCGCTCATCGATGTGGCGGACAACGTGATCGGCGTTAGCGAGGGGCGCATCGTCTCGACACCCGCCACAGAGGACCCCGCGGCGCGAGGCGGGCAAGGGGTACGCTGAAGAAATGATTCCCTGGCTCTACACGTTTCTGCTTGCCGCGGCGTGCACGCCGATGGCGGCCACATCCGCGGAAGACGTCGATTCGGCGCGGGTCGAGCGTCTGGTCCCGCAGTTTGCGGGCGCGCTCGACGACGCGCTCCGGGCGATCTCGATGTCCGCGACCGACGTTGCGTTTCGCACCGACCACGTGGACCGCGACAGCTTCAGGCTCGCGGCGATGGATTCGCGTTTCCGCGACCCGCTGGGCGGGCTCGACAGCACGTATGCGATGAGTGCGGAGATCAGGCGCTGCGCCTCTCCCGCGGACGTCGTACGTGCGGCGATGCCGTGGCTCGATCTGAAGCCACCCCCACTCCCGCCCACCAGGCCGGCGGATGGACCACAGCCCTCGTTCGACGAAGCGATGGCGTCCCTTGCGCTGGCCGTCGAGAAGGCTCACGAGTCTCTCTCGGACGCGTTCGGCGAGCTGTCGCCAGATGAACTCGACTCGTTACGCAACTGGACGCTCTCGGCGCTGTCGGACGACGACGAGCCGGGCAACGTCGACATTTTCGCGATGCGCGCCGCCGAGCACGCGGAGCGCGAACGAGCCAGAATGCATCTCGCACTCGCGAGGCGAGTCGACAACGCTGCGATCATGCGTGCAGCGGTATCGGTATGCGAGGCCTCATGGCGGATGGCCGGCGCAGCACGGCGCATCGCCGGCGAACGAGCGCCGGCCGGACCGACGACGCCGATCCGTGTCTCTATCGGAGGCCCCGGCAACGACATACACGGCCCTGGCGCCGACGTTATCGTCGATGTCGGCGGCGACGACACCTACCGTATCGAGCCGGCGAGCGATCGATCGGGGGCGAGCATCAGCGTCGTGATCGACCTTGGCGGCAACGACCGGTACGAGGGGCGCGTGGCCGCCGGCGTGCTCGGGATCGGGCTTCTGATCGACGCTGCGGGCGACGACTTCTACACGGGCGATACGTGGACTCAGGGCGCCGCTGCGTTCGGCGTCGGCGTGCTCTGGGACGAAGCCGGGAACGACGTCTACGTCGCGGATAACTCGGCGCAAGGCGCTGGGATATTCGGCGTCGGCGCTCTTGTCGATCTGTCGGGCGGAGACACATACAGGCTCGATTCCTACGGCCAGGCGTTGGGCGCAACGTCGGGCGTGGGCATCCTCGAAGACCGCGTCGGCAACGATGCATATCTGTCGGGAGGCTCGGCGGTGGACGTGCTTCGTTACGACGACCACTACCTGACGATGACGCAGGGCGTCGGCATCGGATACCGGCCCGTGGCGTCGGGGGGTATCGGCTTGCTCTCGGACAGACACGGAAACGACACGTACGTAGCAGACATATTCGGGCAGGGCGTGGCCCATTGGCTGGGAATCGGCGCAGTGGTCGACGAGAGCGGGCACGACAAGTACACGGCTTACCAGTACGCTCAGGGCGCCGGGATACATCTGGCCGCCGGGTACCTCATCGACCGCGCGGGGCACGACCTGTACGCGTCGAACGGAGTCTCGCAGGGATGCGGCCACGACCTGAGCATGGGGCTACTGTTCGACGAGAACGGCGACGACAGCTACGCGACCGAGGGCCTGTCGCTAGGCGCCGGCAACGCGAATGGAATCAGTCTGCTGGTGGACATGACGGGGCGCGACGGCTACCTGGCGAGGCGAGACGACGTGCTCGGGTACAGCGATCAGCGGCGCACCTACGGCATGATAGGAATCTCGCTCGACCTCGGAGGGACCGATCGGTACGGAGCGCCCCACGGTGCCGACGGCGAATGGTGGACACACTCCACCTACGGCATCGGCGTCGACCGCGATCTGTCGCGGAAAGCGACGCCGCCCAGGCAGCCCGACGCAGGCAGAGGCAAGAGCGCCGACGAGATCGCCGAGGAGTTGTGCAGCGCACCTGAGTCGCTGCTCGTGCAGGCGTCGAACCCCGTGGCCAAGTACCAGTACCTCACCGGCCCGGCCGAAGACAGTTTGGCGTCGATGGGGGCACGGCTCGTAACGTTCTGGGCGGGCAAGCTGGAGACAGAAAGCGCGAGGGAGCGGCACGGGCTGATTCGCATCCACAAGAAGCTGTTTGCCGGGGGCGATACGTCCGACGTTCCGATGCTCATCGATTCGCTCGCATCCGAGGTCGACCGTGCGAGTCGGATGGCGGCGTAGTTGCTGGGGTTCGCCAGAGCAACTACGCCGGTCGCGCACCTCGCAAATGCGCTTCGCCACCCAGACTGGAAGACGCGTCAGACCGCGGCCACGAGCCTTATGCGCCTGTCGGACCCCTCTGCCGAGGATGCTCTGATCGCGGCGCTATCGGACACTGTCGCGATGGTCCGCAGGGCTGCCGCTCTGGCCCTCGGAGCCGCCGGAACCGAACGCTCGGACGTCGCCCTTGCCAACGCGCTTCGTGACGAAAGCCAGCTCGTTCGATACGCCGCGGAGCGTGCTCTCGGAACGCGAGGGAGTCCGTGGGCCTTGTTGGCGGATCTGATCTCGACCGACACGACACAGGCCGCCCTGCACGCATGCAGAGCCATTCGATCCGACACGACGCACCGCGCAGACCTGCTTCCGGCCCTGATAGGGGCGCTCGGCCCAAACCGGCCATGGCCCACGAGTGCCGAAGCCGCCCAGACGCTCGAGCACTGGGGTGCGATCGGTGCCGTGGGCGCGCTCGACGCCCTCAGGGCGGCCCGAGCGTCGGCTGAGCACCCGTACCTCGTTCAGAGGCTCGACCAGGCTCTAGAGCGGATAGACAACGAATCGGCAGGGCAGTAGCCCCAGCGGCAGGCCGACGGAAACGGAGAACACGATGGCCGATACTGTAAAGCTGAAGACCGGTGAAACGATGGTCTGCAAGATCATCGACAGCCCGAACGACGAAGACGTGCCTCAGCTCCGTCGACTGCTTGTCCACAAGGACGACATATGGCAGCATCATCTCGACGCCTGGATGTCCGGCCCCGCGAAGCGCCTCGATACGTGCTTCTGCGTCGGCGCGATAGACGGCGAGCTTGTTTCAAACGTGATGACCGTGATGCACGAAGGCATCGGACTGATGGGCCACGTCTTCACGCTACCCGAACACAGGCGTAAGGGTGCGTGCGACGCGCTAATGGACATGCATATCTCGGAGTTCGAGGAGCGCGGCGGCAAGGCGGTCTACCTGGGCACTGGCTTCGAGTCGCCACCGTACCGGATATATGCCCGGCACGGATACCAAGCGGTGCCCGACCGTCCGGGGTCGATGTGGTGGTCGCCGACGTACGATGAGATAGAGGCTCTCTACGAAGATGTATACAGCGATCTCGACCGCGCATCGGTAACGGACGCTGCGTGGCGTCACTGGCCGTCCATGAATATGTTCGCTCACCTCCCGCTCGACAGGATGAAGCAGACGGTCCGGAACGCCGCGCACGGTCTGTTCGGCGTGTGTCAGGCCGAGTATGGGTTCCTCAGCATCCTGCAAGCAGATTCGGGCGACGACTCGGTCGTGACGCGAGTCCTGGAGACGCGCGACGGCCACGTGGCAGGGCTGGCGTCCCTCGGGCCGGACCGACACTGGGGTGCTGCCGGCGCAACCTACGTCTTCGACGTCTGCCTGCCTCTGGCTGCCGCCGGCGAGGCGAACGAGCTCTTCGAGGAGTTCGACTGGCCGGAGGCGCACGTGCTATCGTATGTAGCGGACACGGATCAGGAGCACATCGACATCCTCTCGGCCGCCGGTTTCAGGCCGCACACGCACGTCGAGCGTTTCTTCGATGGGGGCGCGGGCCTTGTCGTCATGGACCGTGGGTAGCGTGGAAGCGAAGCGCCTCGCAGCCCGACTCGTCGGGAGCGTGTCTGCGCCGGGCGGCGCCGCCGTGTGGCTGCTGCTTGCATTGGTGCCGGGGTTGGGTAGCGCGCAGGAGGCAGCGCCGCGGCGGCTCGGATGGTACGCCGGGGCAGGACCCCGATTGCAGGGGTTCGCGGGCGGCGGCTACAACGAACTGGGCAACCGGAGGGCCACGTTCGGCACGGGCATCGGCGCGGAGGTGTTCGTCGGATATGGTTTCACACGCTCTCTCGCTGCCCGCTTGGCCGTCAGCACTGCGTCGCACGATATCTCGGCTCCGGGCGCATCATCAGGCGCCGCGTGGGTGGCCGGCGATGCGATCTTGCGCTGGCCGCTGGAGGTCCCGCCCCTCGGCAGCTTCGACGTGCAGACCTTCGCCCGAATCGGCAAGCAGGCGGTGACGGCGGACAACGTCGACCTGGACGGCGGCGGCCTGAGGAGCAACCATGCGTGGTCGGGTTTCATGATAGGGGGTGGAGCCGGCGTCAGGTGGTGGGCAACGGCGCGCGTCAGTCTGAGGATGGAGTTCTCCTACGCGTACGTTCGGATAGATGGCGAGGTCGAAGACCCAACCGGGCACCATACTCCGTTGGAGCGCACCCTCGACGGCAGCACGTGGGGAGTCACGCCGGTTGCCGTGTCCTACCATTGGTGATCCGAGCAGCGGCCGGGTCGCCGAGGCGGCCTCAGGTCCGAGCGCCCGCCACAAACGCTTGCTCCGCCGCCAACAGGTGCCGCTTGATGTCGAGTCCGCCCGTGTAGCCGCCGAGTCTACCTCCTGCCGCCACGACACGGTGGCACGGGACGAGCACCGGCAGCGAATTCCGTGCGTTGGCCTGGCCAACGGCGCGGCTCGCGCCGGGGTTACCCAGCCGTGCGGCGATGCATCCATACGTCGTTGTCTCGCCGTGCGGTATCCGAAGCAACTCGCCCCAGACAAGTTTGTGAAAGGGCGCCCCCTCGCCGAAGTCCGGCTCCAGAGGAAACGCGACGGGCCTGCCGTCGATCATGCTCCGCAGGGCGGCCGCCGCGTCGGCAAGGTGCCCATCGTCTCGCCTCGCCCCGGGTTGGTCCAACCAGGCGCCAACGCTTCCTTCGTCTGGACGGAGGACTATCCGACGCACTCCGCCGGCACCCGCGACGATCACGGCCGGCCCTATGGCGGTCTCGAATCGCGTCCAGCGGCCGTCGGTAGTTGCCTTGTTCGCATCCTGCTGCATTCCGCTCGCCTCTTGAGTGTGGGCTGACTCGCCGCGGGCGGCGCGCCGATGCTCTGCCACCAACCCACCACCGACAGGAACCGAGAAGTACCCCGCTGCCATGTGGCGGGCGACGCTGTTCTCATATCATTCTGCATCAGGAGGGATCGCCGTGACAACCCCACGCCGGTATTCGCGTCGTCTGAGCGTGCTCACCATCGCCATAGTACTTGCCGCCACTTCGATGGCGCAGACGCCTCAGCGGTGCACATTGCGCGGCATCGTGGAGTCCGACGCGACGGGCGGGCGCCTGGCATACGCGAACGTCATCGTCGAAGAGACCGGACACGGCACCATCGCCGGGCCCGACGGCTGTTTCGAGATCAAGTCCATCGAGGCGGGCGTCTACACGCTGAAAGCCACGATCATCGGGTATGCACCCACCAGCGTGCCCGGCGTGGTCGTCAGCCCCGACAGGCAGCGGATCCTGCACGTCAAGCTGGAGCCGACCGTCCTGCAAGGACAGGAGGTCGTCGTCACGGCAACGAGGTCGCCACGTGTACTGCGCGAGACGCCCGTCGCAACGAGCGTCATTGCCCGGCACGAGATCGAACAAGGTCAACTGAGGAACACGTCCGACGCTATGAGTTGGGTGCCCGGCGTCAACATCTCCGGTGGTGCCCCCGGTGGTGTGGCGTCTCGGTCAACAGTTCTCTTCCAGGGGCTGCCCGCGCAATACTCACTCGTCCTCGTAGACGGACGCCGGCTGCTCGGAGAGCACATCCACACCGGCGTCAAC
>CAZSJP010000270.1:0-6630 GCA_964606675.1 uncultured bacterium | reverse complement strand
CATCTTCGCCGCACGAGCACCTGGTCGAGTCACCCCAGTGGTAGTAGTACTGGCCCACCGCTCGTTCGCCGATCAGCTCCATCGCTTCGATGATGTACTGGGCCTGCACCTCGAACGTGTGGGGCAATACCTCGCCGTCTTTCTCCCAGCCGAAGCACCACATCTTCTCTACGTGGTTGTCGATGGCGTTGGGAATCACGTTCTCAGGCAACATGATTTC
The DNA here is from genome assembly GCA_964606675.1 of uncultured bacterium. Classification (GTDB taxonomy): domain Bacteria; phylum Latescibacterota; class MWCZ01; order MWCZ01; family MWCZ01; genus CAZSJP01. The sequence goes on along the minus strand of CAZSJP010000270.1, from coordinate 6,410 downwards.
GCCGGCGGACGAATATCCCCACTCGAGGACGACTACCGGCAGCGGCGCAAGCTCGTTGAGCCAGTCGAACGTCTCGGTCCACGTGTCGGCGCCGCCTTCTTCCCACGTGCCGAAGTAGCCGTCCACACCGACGTAATCCCATGCTACGTCCGCCGCGTAGATGCTCTTGTACATGCTCTTGGCCAGGTCGTTCATGCCGCCCATGTTCGTGCCGATCCAGAAATCGGACCCGGCGTCCTTCACTCCGCGAGCCGATTCGATGACGAACCTTACCGCCTGGTCGATGTCGAGCGGCGCTCTGAACGGAGCCTGGTTCATCTCGTTGGTCGACTCCCAGACGCGAACGTAGTCCTTGAGCTGGTCGACCGCGAAGGCCGCCGTTTCGCGCGCCAGAGCGAAATAGCCGTTCGAGCCGGGAGGGCCGTCCCAGTCGGGCACTTGCGCCGGGCCCGTGGTGATGCAGAGCGGCTCTATGCCGTTGGAACTCATCTCGGCCACGGCGCGGATGAACCCCTCGAACCCTTCGCTCATGTCGCGCGCCTTGCTCGCGAACGGGTATGGTATGTCGAGGCGCATCGAGTTTAGGCCCAGGTCCCTGAATGCGTCGTAGTTGTTCCCTGCGTGGCAAGTGCCGTGGAGGAAGTCCATCTGTGCGCTCTCCCGTCGGGTGGCAAGGCCGTCGCGCCGCCGAAGCGGCTCAGCCCATGTCCTGTATGGCTTTCTGCAGCGCGTAGTAGCTCGGTTTGGGGTCGCCGTTCACGTCCACCAGGCCCCAGTTGGCTTCGACAGGGCACTCGGCCTTGCCGCACGAGCACATGCTCGAATCCCGCCAGCAATAGTAGAACGCCCCGGCAGCCCGTTCGGCGATAATCTCCATGGCCTCGGTGATGAACCGGCCCTGCATTTCGAACGTGTGCGGCAGCACCTGGCCGCCCTCGTCCCATCCGAAGCACCATAGCGACTTGTCGTGCGGGTTGGTGCCGTCGGGGATCACGTCTGCGCGCGGCATGATGTCGCCCTTCGACGCGAAGCCCCATTCCATCACGAACACCGGCAGCGGCGCAAGCTCGTTGAGCCAATCGAACGTCTCGGTCCACGTGTGCGGGCCGCCCTCCTCCCACGTTCCGAAATAGCCGTCGGTGCCGATGTAGTCCCACCCGACGTCCGCCGCGTAGATGTCCTTGTACATGCTCTTCCCAAGGTCGTCCATGCCACCCATGTTCGCGCCGATCTTGAATCCGGCGTCAGCCTCCTTGACTCCGCGCGCCGACTCTATGACGAACCTGACGGCCTGGTCGACGTCAAGCGGCTGGCGGAAGCCGCCGATATTCATCTCGTTGGTCGACTCCCAGACGCGAACGCGATCTTTGAACTGCTCCGGCAGAAACCGCGCCGATTCCCGCGCGAGCGAGAAGTAGCCATCGGAGCCGGGAGGGCCTTCCCAGTCCGGTACGGCGATCGGGTAGGGAGTGATGCCGACCGGCTGCAATCCCTGGGCGTGAACTTCGCGCACGTATTCCGCGGTGGCGGTGAACGCGTCGCTCGGAGTGCGATCCCTGTCCCCGAATGGAAACGGGATGTCCAGCCGTAGCGCGTTCAGGCCGATATCCCTGAGCGCCGCGTAGCTCTCGCGCCCGGCGTGGCATGTTCCGATGATGAAATCTTTCATGGATGCGCTCCCGCTCTTGGTGGCCGGCAGCATCACCGCGCCGGCGAGAAGGCTCGATGTTGAGATCGGTTTCTACCTGGTTCGGGCCGAGTCATGGTCGTAGGCCCATGTCGTCGATGGACTGCTGCATCGCGTAGTAGCTGGGCTTGGGGTTTCCGCTAGTGTCCAACAGGCCCCAGTCGGCCTCAATCGGGCACTCCTCCTTGCCGCAGGCGCACTTCTTCGCATCGCGCCAGCAGTAGTAGAATGCGCCGACGGCGCGCTCGCGGATGATCCGCATCGCTTCGGATATGAAACGAGCCTGCACCTCGGGTGTATGCGGCAACGCTTCGCCGTCTTTCTCCCAGCCGAACCGCCACATCGACCTCTCGTGCAGGCTAGTGCCATCGGGTACCACCTCCTCAGGCGGGATGACGCCACCCTTGGACGAATACCCCCATTCCATCACGATCGCCGGCAAGGGCGCAAGCTCATTCAGCCAATCGAACGTCTCGTTCCACGTGTGCGGACCGCCTGGTCCCCACGTGCCGAAGTAGCCGTCGATGCCGATGTAGTCCCACGCCACGTCGGCGGCGTAGATGTCTCCAAACATCCTCTTGGCAAGATCCGTCAGGCCGGCCATGTTGGTGCCGACCCACAGATCGGAGCCCGCGTCCTTGATGCCACGCGACGATTCCACGACGAATCTGACGGCCTGATCGACGTCGAGCGGCGCGCGGAAGTGGCCCCCGTTCATCTCGTTGGTCGATTCCCACACGCGGATGTAGCCCTGGAATTGGTCGGCCATGTGCCGAGCAGCTTCTCTCGCGAGTGCAAAATAGCCATCGGAGCCGGGCGGGCCCTCCCAATCGGGGATCGCCTTCGGGTAGGGAGTGATGCCGACCGGTTGCATGCCTTCGCCGCGGACCTCGTGCACGTATTCGACCATTCCCGCGAACAAGTCGCTCGGAGTGCGGTCCTTGCCACCGAACGGAAACGGGATGTCGAGCCTCAGAGAGTTCAGGCCGACGTCCTTGAGCGCCGTGTAGCTCTCGCGCCCGGCGTGGCAGGTCCCGACTATGAAGTCCTTCATCTCTCGCTCCGATCTATCGCGGCTCCGGCAAGTCCGCCGATGCCGGTTCAGTCGGCGTTGCGTCTGAACGCAGCCGCGTCGCTCATGCGGACCCGGGCTTCGGGCGGGGCGAGCGACTCGAACCCGGCGCTACATGCCGTCTCGACGGACGCGGCGAACTCTTCTTTCGTGGCGTGACCCGTCGGTTCGGCGACGAACAGATGGCCGCCCGGTTTCAGGATGCCCCACATTTCGTCCATGAACTTCCGTTGATCTGGCAACTCGTGGACCGTCCAGAACGCCAGGACGAAATCGACCGGGTCGAGGACCCCAACGGTGTCTGACTCGCACTCGTGGTAGCGGATACGCCGATCGAGCCCACGCCGCCGTGCGCGCTTTCCGAGCACTTCGTGCATCTTCGGCTGAAGGTCGGCGGCGATCACCGTGCCCTCGTCGCCCACCATCCTCGCCAGCGCCAGGCTGAAGAACCCCATGCCGCAGCCGACGTCGAGAACCGTCATTCCCTCGGACACGTACGGCCCGAGAATCCGTTCGGCGTTGTGCAACAACGGACGCAGCGGGTTGTCGAAAAAGTACGCGTGCCACCATATACAGACGTGCGATTTCTCGTCGGCCATCGGTCGGTCCTCCGCGTATCAGTCGGGTAGCAGCACGTCGACCAGGAACACTTGTCGCGCCTTCTTGCCGTCGTAATCGACGTTTCGGTTGAACGCGATCTGGCGACCGTCGTGCGAGACGACCAGGCCGAACGGGCGGCCGGCTCCCGCTTCCGTGATCGCCCGGTGCGTCTTGGTGCGCGTATCCACCACCACGATCCTGCCGTCGGTTACCGTCGCGATGTGGCGGTCGTCCGGGAGCCAGCTTGCGGCCTCTCGGACGCCCTTCTCGAAGTCGGTCACCTTCGTCATTTCGCCGCCGAGGGGCGATATCGTGTAGATCTGCGGCCTACTGCCATCGGCGCTCATGAACGACAGCACCGAGCCATCCGACGTGCTCCGAACGTAGCTGAAGCAACCGCGCTCGGTCCGTGTCAGCCGACGCTGAGACGCTCCCGCGGGTGGGGCCGGATAGGACGTCGAGGTGCCCTCCAGCGGGCCAACGGGACCCGGCTTCGTGATGTCGTCCGGTATGTCGACGATGTAGACCTCGGAGTGGTCCGCCATGCCGTCGTCGGTTTGCCGCCGCGTCTTGCCGATGAACGCGCGAGCGAGTTGCCACGAGCCGTCGGTCTTCCGGTATCCGCGCTTGCCTACCCACTGATCGTCCGTGGCGCGGTATATCGCGTCGGTGCCGGGGTTGGCGTCCAACGAGTCCATCGGCACCACTTCCACGATCACGACTGAAAACCCTTCGCCGTTTCGGTTCTCGCCGGCAGCGTCCTGGTCGACCGTCACGGGCGTGCCGAGGTGTGTTACGCCTAGCGAGCGCACGTCGAGATCGCGGCCGATGCTCAGGCCGTAGCCTTTGACGATGTGGTCGTTATAGGTGAATCCGAGCCATCGCCCGTCGGGGCCGCCCGGGTCGTGACGGTGCGATCCGCCACGGAGCGCTCCAGGCGTGTAGGGTTCCGTAACATCTCTGGCGTCGGCCCACCGAACGGTGCCGCTGCCGTCGCCGGGCACGATCGCGCCGGATCGCCTGGTGAAGTCGTACTCGAGGCCGGTGGGCGTGAACGGCCCGTGTATGAACACGGCTTCGTTGCTGTTCGGCATGAAACTGGCGGCGCCCATGCCGGGCCCGAACTCGGTTGGGTCAGGTGCACGGTACAGCACTACCCGCTCGCCGGTCTCGACGTGGACCTTCTCTATCGTCATCGTCGACTGTAGCGGCCCTTGGCGCGTGTCGTACACCAGCCACTTGCCGTCGGGCGAGTAGTTGCGGTTGAAGTCGAGACAGAAGTTGGTGTTAGGGTCGTCGGTCAGCTGCCGCTCGGCCGCCGCAAGGGGCGTCGAGATGATTGCCGCGACCATGAGAGCCATTGCGATCGGGACGTTCCGGGACATTCCTACCTCCTCCGATACCGCATGCGTCAGCAGTGTGCCTTCCCCCTCAATGAGGGCTATATCGTCCTCGGGCGCAATCCCCGTCGCCCTGCCGCTGAAGCGGCAGGAGCGCAACACGAACTCGGCTGAAGCCGATTCGTGACCGGTGTCGTGGTCGTCGTTCCGCCGCTGACGTGGCAGGTTGGACGCCGCCACGCCGCTTCACGGTTGATCCTCCCGGGCCTGGGACGGATACTTAGGATACCCCGTCGCGGGGCCGGTTGGCGGCCCGATGGCGCGGCAATGAGAGGAAACGAACAGTGGCGAGTAATCCATTCCCGTATGGCCTCGACCCCGGCAGAGAGCGCGGCGGCTGTCTCGGGCTGCTGATCGGGGCGGGGATGATCCTATACCTGCTCATCATCGTCAACGCAGCCATATATGCGTCGATTCTTACAAACCCGTCCATGGAACCTCCGGAAGGTATCGACCCGGCGCTGCTCCAGCTTGCGCCGTATCTCGGGCCGACGGCGTTGATGGGCTTCCTGGGCCTCTGGGGGCTACTGCGCTGGCGGCGTTGGGGCGTGGTGCTCGTAGTAGCGGCAACCGTGGCATCGTTCTTCATCGATACCCTCATCGGCGACCTTTTCGCATCGTACCTGTTCGCGCCGGTGATGGTCGCGATGGTCTGGTTGCTCCGCGACAAGTGGAGACATGTCTACTAGCCAGAAGAGGTGGTGCGGCATGAGCGAGATTGTCGGTTACGCATGCGTCAAGTGCGGCAATGGCGAGCACGAAGTCGACACGATTTCCGCCACGGGCGGGTTCCTGTCGAGGATGTTCGACGTGCAGAACAAGAAATTCTCGGCCGTGACGTGCACCAACTGCCGCTACACCGAGTTCTACAAAGCCGACACCAACATGCTCGGCAACATATTCGACCTGTTCGCGGGCGGCTGACCCGCACCACATCCCAAGGGGGCGAACCGTGCCCGATCTGCCACACATACTCCTCAACATGCCCGATCAGCAGCGCGCCGATTGCATGGGATGCGCTGGGCACCCGGTCATCCGCACGCCGCACACCGACCGTCTGGCGGCCGAAGGGATGCGCTTCACGCGCGCTATCACGCCGAGTCCGATCTGCATGCCGGCGCGGTCGTCGTTCATCAGCGGACAGTTCCCCCATCAGACGCACATCTGGGGCAATTCGGGTTCCCTGCCCGCCGACAGCCCGACGTTCCTCCAGGACCTCCAACGCGCCGGATACCGGACCGCGCACATCGGCAAGTCGCACTATCACAGCCACGCCGCCGGCAAACACCTCTCCGAGGGCGAACCCTACATGAATGCCCGAGGGTTCGACGACGTCCACGAGGTGACGGGCCCACGAGCGACCAGGCGCACAGACAGCTACGTAACCGACTACTGGGAATCGAAGGGAATGCTCTCGACGTTCCGCGACGACTACAACGCGCGTGACAGCGACTGGGAACGCAACGTCTGGCCCAGCCCGCTGCCGTGGGAGGACTTCATCGACAGCTACGTCGGGCGGGTGGCGTCCGAGTACGTCGACGAGTACGACCGCGACCAACCCTCATGCATGTTCGTCGGGTTCCCCGGCCCGCACGAGCCGTGGGACGCACCGGAACCATACGCGTCGATGTACGATCCGACCGAGATGCCG
>CAZSJP010000269.1:0-6634 GCA_964606675.1 uncultured bacterium | reverse complement strand
GTACGTTCGCCGGTGCACGTGGTGAGGACAACGTCATGACACATCACATCTAGTGCACCATCACGATCCTCCAACTGGTTCAGCGCATCGATAACCAGCACAATGCGCCCTTCTCGGGCCGCCATATGGAGAGAATTGGCGAATGTCACCCGCAATGCATCAACCTCGTCGGGTATCTCCAACTGGAGATCGAATCTACGCGATAACTCGCCGATAATACGTCTCATCATCGCAGAACAGTCGGTGCTATGGCGTGACACGCCAGCGAAATGCATTACCACGAACTCGCCAGGATTGCTCTCACGGTAACCGATGGCCCAGTTCGCCAAGAGTGCTGACTTTCCCGAACCTGACTCGCCTAGCACGACGAGAGGTGGGCCTCCGCTTGCGGCATGTGTGTCTAGACGGTCAGTGTACTCCTGACAACCAACATAAACCCGAGCCCGGTCTCGGGCGAAGGTTTCGTGTTCGGCCGCCTCTCTATCCTGCGGGGCGGGTGCCGCTTCTGCGGGATACTGCCGTTCGATAACGTCGGCTAGGTCCTCAAGGACTAACTGCGCCAATTCCTGAGGATTTGCGTAATTCTCTCGGACTGGGAACCCGCTTGCGCGGATTCTGCGCTTGAGTTCGACGGAATTCCGCCTTCTCCTCTCGGCATTCCGTCTTGCCTCTTTGCGGCCAAGCCGTTTTGTTTCCTCCTTCGTTGCCGCGTCCCGATACGCCTGCTGCTCCTCGCGGGGTAGTGAATCGATGTAGTCTGGATCGCGCAAGTAGAAGTACGCATGATCGGCCATCAGGGGGTCGTTCAAAACTCCTTGCAGGATCTCCAGTTCGGTGATCGATCGATCCCTGTATTCGGCCAGCCACGGTTCCTTCTCTACAAGGTCCAGCGGAAACTCATCAGGTACCCAGCCGTAACGTTCGCCTAGGAGCCCGATGAAGTATGGCCGGCATTTTCGTATCTCCTGAAGACAGATAGGCAGCACTCTCCCTTCGGCTGCCTCTTCATCCGTGATGCCCCAGCGAAGATCCACTTCGTTCCAAGTGACCCCGCGGCTTTCACAGAGCTTCCGGAGTTGGGGGAACGTTCGTTTCACCAACTCGTCTCGTTCCGCCTGCATGTCGCTGAAGGTAGAGGAGACAAATGCGCGAACAACACGTTGCTTGACCGGCGTTATGTGGTTATTACTCGCGTCCATGGCCCCTCCTCATGTGGGTTGTCCTCGTCCGTCCCAAGGCGGACGGAGTACTCTGAGATATCCTACAGGATCCGGGGATAGCTCTCTTTGTGAGGTGAGAGATGCGACAACTGCGAACCTATCCATGCCTCGCTTCTCTCATCTCGCCCCGACGGCCGGAGCCGAAGGTGGCTTCGTAGCACCTTCACCCGGAGAGTCGCGCAGGAGAGCCACCCGACTGCTCATGTGCGCTGACATGCCAACTATCGAGCCGATCTCTTAGTGTACCCAAGATGTTCCCCTACAAATCCTAGAGGGATGCTCTCGGCGGGGCAATCCCCTCACATACACGAAGCCGCAGGTGACTTCAACCCCTGATGTCGGTCCGGACTGAAAGGTTTACCAGGCCGATATGGTGGCGATAGTCGACGACGCATGACAGCACACTAAAACACTACTGACATGATAGCTACGTGGCACACGTGGTGCGGCCATCTGTTGTGAGGTATCGCCGCTTCTCGTCGCCAAGTGCACCGGATTTGCACCGGGGTGCACGAAGCCCGAAACCCCATTTCGCCGACCGCCAGCTACGCGTGTGTACTCTGTTTGATGGGCGCTACACGATGCGGGCCCGTAGCGGCCGTTGCGTAGCCGAAGCCCCATCACACCCCAATCTCTACCCGTCGGCCGTCCTGAGGGCTCGTACGGCGTCTAGGTGTGATGTGTCATGACGTTGTCCTCACCACGTGCACCGGCGAACGTACGGCATGCAGTCGTAGAACGCACCCCACACAACAGCCTGGGGACGCACACTGCCGGAACTCTTGGCGCTGTCGTCTCAACCGCGTGTCCATCATCAACTTCCTCAGCTTGGGTGGTGACAACGTCATGACATTCCACATCTAGCCGTATGGTCTCATCGAAGTCGGTGATCGCGCCGAGGTGGTCGCCAAGCTGGCTGCTAGCTTCACCTCGCCCATAGCGGAACATAGCGCTATGCGGACTTAGCCGGACCGCTTCGGTGCAATCAGCAAGTGCACCAGCGTGCTCGCCAACGCGCATCTTTGCAGTGCCTCGCACGAAGTAGGCTGCACCGTTCTCTTGGTCTAGCCGTATGGCGTCGGTACAGCCGGAGATCGCACCAGCGTAGTCGTCGCGGTCTGTCATCGCCATGCTCTGTTCGACCAAGGCGTTGGCCCTGGCTTCAGAATCCTCGCTGGGGTGGTGTTCTTCGGTCATGTTGGCGACCTCCTGTTGGAGCTTCCTTCCATGCGAACCAAGCCGCCCGATGAGACGATATGGGCTTCGATCTAGAATATCCAACCCTTCTTGATCCCCATGGCTCGTCGAGTGGCTGGTTCCAACACCGCAGTGTACGCCCAGCTCAGAGTGGCCACCTGGTACAGTGTGAAGGCCAGCTCGTGGTGCTCCGATCTGAAGGCTTCCTGTGCCCCATCGAACGTGCTCGCCGAACCGAATATCCGAATCGCGATCTTCATCGTTCGCAGAAACGCGTCCTCACATGTCGAGACTCTCCAGAACACTGGATTGCCCATGTCGACGTTCAGCTCGTCGATGAACCGTATCACGGTGTCCTGCATTCCATCCGGGAGGCCTGCAAGTTCGGCCTGGACGGTCCCAACAAGCGGGCCCGCTGACCACCCGGCGCTCTTGCAGTGCTGCCTCACGAGCTTTCGGTACAGTGCGTACTGCGCGTTGCGCAGGTGCTTCGAAAGGTCTGACTCCTTCACGCCGCCCCCTTGACTCGTAACGTGCCAACCTCCCGCGTTCGACGGTCACTCGCCTCAGCTCTGGCTCATGCGGGCGATGAATCGCTTCTGAGAGGCTTCGAAACTGTCGATCCGGCCCCAGATTGATATCCTGCGGCCGCCAAGCTTCGGAATCCAGAGCCAATTCGGCCCGTCGTACTCTTCGCGGGGTTCCGGGCGCATCGACATCGGATCATCGGGATCAACGACGGCCCAGGCGCCATCGACCATGAACCAGTCATAGGCCTCGTTGGGGTGTTTCGCCGCCACCTTCCAGAAGTCGTAGCTTCCCAGCTTCGATAGCCAGTACCAGATACCCACCAGTACGAGCACACCGACGATGATCTCCATCGTAGCGCCTCCCGTAGATGTAGCAGTAGGCGGGTAGAGGCGTGCCAATCCAACCAGCGGAGCCTTGCAGTGGCGGACGGTTACGCATACTGGGTGCACCCCTCCGATCCCCTGACCTCGATACGCGGGAATCTAGGCGCACCGAGATTCGGGGGCAAGTGGTGAGCAGGGCTGTTCCTTGCAGTGTGGTCGAGACGTGATACGCTTCGCTTGTGCAGAGGCCGAGAAGGCCAAACCACCCCCGTCTTACGCGCGATACGCGCACGCGCGCGTGAGGGGTGAGGAATAGTCCCGTCCAGTCCCAGCACCTAAACCAAGTCCAGCCAATAACATACCTATTGCGGCGACGCCATGGCCCAGCTTGCGGCCACCAGATGTCCCGGCGCTGCCGATGGATATGGGCGGCGTAAGTGCCTAGCTGCAAGATAGTTCCATGAGCCGCCGAACCTCGCGTCCCACTTGTCCCACTTCTGCGCGGAACATATACACTCTCCTACACACCAGCCACAGTGCACGAATCACCTCCTCTATACTCTCTACTACTACACTATACACTACTACTGGGAAAGTGGGACAAGTGGGACAGATAGCTATAGATGCCCTTTGCATGGCGGTTGACGGCGTCCCACCTCGCCGGTATTAGTGGGACCAGGTGGGACAGCCGTGGGACGTAGACTACTACCGCAAGCGGGTTCCGGCCTCCGATGCACTAGTCGGCCGATTGGTCCTCTGGTTCCTCGTCGAGGAGTCGTGCGCGGTCGATCCATACCGCACGCGGTCGCTTTCCGGGCGCGATGGTCACCCGCTTCTTGTGGCGGTTGCCCTCCGATTCGGTTATCCATCCCTGCGACTTCATGAGCTTCGAGATACGATCTTGAGAGAACTCGACATTCCTGCCTTGTGCCCTCGCCACCGCATGTGCACACCCATACGCCGCGTTGTCATCAAGGTAGACGTGTTCGTCGTCCACCCATCCAATGCGTGTACCTCCGCTGCCTACTGACGCGCAGCCGTTGATTCCGTCGAGTCTCGCGCGATCCGTGCTGAGCGCGGTCCGCATGTACTGGACGAAGCGCTCAACCTCGTTCTCCGTGCCAACGCTTCCTGGCTGAGACTCCAAGATCGCCCCAGAGTCAAGACTATTGGCGAACCTACCTTGCTTCCTGGAGAAGAGCCAGAAGGCGGTGTTCCCGCACGCAAGACTCGTCACATTGTCGGGTGTTCTCGCGTGGCACTGCACGCCACTCTCTTCCAACTCCCTTCGCAGTAGTGAGCGGTACGCCGGCATCGTCTCGGGAAGCAGGTGTCTGTGGCGTGCTGCCCACTGAAGAAACGTAGACATCGCGCGACTCAGAAGATCACCAGACTCCTGTATCTCGGTGAGGACATCGAGGTCGACGTCGCCATCGTCCAGATCGAGCACAATCATCCGCGCCAGCAGGCTCGATCCTCGCGGCAAGTCCTCAGCAGTCATGAGAATCATCCCGCGTGGCCAGTAGCAGGTGCCCGCAGTACCATCCGACCGCGACCGGCTGCGACCGGCGATATTGCCTTGGCCGCGTATTACCCGCTCAGCCTTCCGATGGTAGTTGTCAACGCTGCCGGAAGACCCCTGCGGCCTGAAATCGTCGATAGTCAGTATGCTATCTTTGTAGTGATAGGCCTTTCGCTCAAGGGAGGTCTCCGTGCTCTCCCAGTTCTCCGGCAGGTTGCGGGAGTGGAAATCCTGGCCGAAGAACCGTTGCACCACGGCGGCCAACTCAGTCTTTCGCGATCCCGTGGGTCCTACGATGCAGACGGCAAAGTCGACGGGATCGACCAAAGGCAGTACCGCCCTGAACGCAGCCCCGACCAAGGCTGCTGCGATCCATGGCTTGTCCGGCGTGAGCTTGAGGACCTTCTCAACCAAGTCCAGCCCTTTGGCGAGTTTATCGTCCCTCAGCTGCGGTCCAAGCGTGTACTGGCTCAGCTTCAGCCCTGGGTCGCTCTCGATCTCGATACCTTGCACCGGCCCACTCTTCGAGATTGCCCCGCCACCATGGAGGTACACCCACTCGTTGCCGATCTTGCGCCACCCTGTGTGGGAGTAGGACACAATCACATCGGCCTTCGAATGCTTCCTGATGGCATAGGCCAGATGTCGCTCTTTGTACGGGTACGCGGACACCTTGCAGTCTGTGTGATCCGCCACCCACTTCATGGCGTCGAACGCCTCTGCTGGTACTCTGCACCTCCACGTGCGGCGGTAGTGAGTTACGGAGACCTCGTAGGTGCGCGTCTGCGTCTCGCCGTCATCCACGATATACTCGCGCACTATCTCGGCGACGAAGTTCGAGAGCCACGTAACCCCCCCATCGCCGTCGACATGCACATGGCACCCGTCTTGTACATGGTACCCTGGATCGAGCTTGTTGCTGTTGTTACCATCTGCCATATTCTATATCTCCTTATGTTAGTATTGCACGCGCCTTATGTGCCATTCCACGAGATACCGCACGCGTCCAGCGCCGATACTGCGGGCCTTCGGCATCGGCTCGGCACCCGAGTCCAGACACCGTCAATCCATCAAGTCGAGTACGTTGCTGTGGGGAGGTGTGGAGAGCAGGCGGAGAGCGACCGCATCGCCGCGTGAGGGTACGAGAAGGTTCTAGCCCACGGCGATCACACGTCGGGGCGAGATAGGGCATCGCGCTTTGCTGGTGAGTAACTGCCATCGCGGCATCCTCTCCTGCTGTAGTGGGTGATCCACGTCTCGCAGGGAAGAACCGCAAGATATGTGCCAATAGCCATGCAAGGATTAACACTTGCGTGCAAGTATTTTACTTGCCTACCACCAACTCCCCTTTTCGCGAGCCCAGAAGCTTGCGGATCGTGTCAGCCTTCAGGCCTCGCCAGTTGCTCGCTTCCATATCTGGAAACAGTTGTTCGCGCTTCTCGTGGATGTAGTCGGCCAGACCTGTGATGTTGGGTGTCCCATCTGAGTGCTTGAACGTGTCCGCTGTCTTGTTCTCACCGCCGTCCAGCAGAAGTGCACGAGCCCTCAACACGATTGTCTCGTGTCTATTTGCATTGTGAATTGCGTTGCCGTGCAGATTCTGCTTAGTGTCCACACTTACAGTAGTTTCCCCTGCTGTTTCTGCACACTTCTCAAGGGCGGCGTGGAACCGCCTGTTCATCGGGCCGAGCACCTCGTCTTTCCCAGCGCGCCACCTGATGAAGTCGAGCGGCTTGAAGGCGTAGTCGTCTTTCCACCGCACAGATGGTAGTTTGTCGATCCTTATGGCTGCCACTGCCTCCACGTAGATATCGTCATCGCGCAGTTGGTCCACCGCCCGC
>CAZSJP010000268.1:0-6638 GCA_964606675.1 uncultured bacterium | reverse complement strand
ATGCGGGAGATGTCGAGGAACTTGTTAATCATCTCGACCATGCGGTTCGACTCATCGTTTATGATCTTGGCGAACTCAAGCCGCGTGTTCATGTCGAGGTCTTCTTCGAGCAGGATTCCACTGAAGCCCATTATGGAGACCAGCGGCGAGCGCAATTCGTGCGCGACCACGGAAACCAACTCGGTCTTCATCCGGTCGACCTCGCGCTCAGCCGTGACGTCGCGCAGCACGGTCGTGATGCCAACCAGTTCGCCTCGGGCGGTTTCCACTCTGGCTGCGTGCGCGTTGAGGATTGTCGGCTTGACCTGCCCGGGCAATTCGACGACAAGCTCCCGCTGGTGCACGTCCTTGCCCTGGTCGGCCTCGGTGTCGGCGATGAGTTCGGCAAGGCCGACAACCGAAATGCACGAGTTGTGCGGCTGGAGTAGAACGGCCTCTTCCTTGACTCGGAACCACTTCTCCGCCGCGGAGTTGAGGACCAGCACCTCGCCATCGATCCCCGTCACAACCACGCCGTCGGCGATATTGTGCAGTATCGCTTCGCTCTTGGTCTTCTCGCGGACGAGGTTGTCGACGTTCATCTCGTCGTACTCTAAGAGCTTCTGCGCCATGTGGTTGAACACGTCGGCAAGCTCGCCCATCTCATCATGGCTGTGGATATCCAGCCTCTGATGGAAGTCGCCGTCGCCGATAGCCCTTGCGCCTTGGGCCAGAAGCTTCACGGGCCCACCTATCATCCTCGACAGTATGAGGCCGCCCAATACTCCCATGCCGAGACCCAGCAGCAACCACAGCATCAGGTCGCTGACAATCTCACTGACCGGTGCAAGCGCGTCTTCGAGGGGTTCTTGGACCACTACTCCCCAGGGAACGCTCTGGCATATGGCGTATGCGATGCGCCACTTCGTGCCGGCCGCATCCGTGATCTCTGTGGAGATAGTCAGCGGCACGGCCGGTGGACCGTCGAGCCGCTCGATGGTCGCCCTGTTATCGGCGAGCTTCGCGATGACCTCATCCGCAACAGCGTCGCCCGCAAGGGATTCCTGTCTTGCCAGGAGAACACTGTCCGGATGGGTGACCGGCTTGCCGCTTCCATCAACGACGTAGACGCGCCCTCTCGCCCCGAACTGCGCTTGCTCGGTCTCTCGCTGCAATCGTTCGAGACTGACCTTGGCCACCACCGCCCCCGGCACTGATGCTCCGGGGGGTTTCCAGGGAACCGACATCGTCACGATGAAGCCAGGCAGACCTTTGAAGCTGAACGGGGTCCCGAGGAAAGGCCTTTCGCGCCGAGCGGCGTCGATCACTTCCGCCTCGTTTTCGGCCAGCAGCGGGGCGAGCACGACCGATTGCTCTACGCCTTCGGTCTCAAGCTTCTCCGCGACGCTGCCACGGAGGGTCACGATGTGCCCCAGATCCACTGACGGGTAGAACTGGAGCGTGATAACGTCGTCGTGCTCCTCCACCGCCGCCTCAAGGGGCAGCCCGGGGTCGCTCAGTTCCCGCCCGAACAGGGCCAGTTGCTCGGTCTTCGCGACGGTGCCCAGGATGTTGCGCCACTCGCGAACGTACATCTGGTCTATGCGGTACGCCAGTTCGGACGCTGTCCCCTCAAGCTTCGCGCTCACCGCCGTGTACACCAGTTCGTCCTGGATTCGTACGATGATGTTCCATCCGGCTACCGAAAGCGGGATAACGGCGGCGGCAATGCTCAGTAGGAGAATCTTCCAAAGCAGGCGCATCGAAATCGGCCTCACCAATGACGTTCGCCGGTCCGCCGGGCAGACACCCCCGGTCTACCTAGCTGTGGAATGTCATGACGTTGTCACCACCCAAGCTGAGGAAGTTGATGATGGACACGCGGTTGAGACGACAGCGCCAAGAGTTCCGGCAGTGTGCGTCCCCAGGCTGTTGTGTGGGGTGCGTTCTACGACTGCATGCCGTACGTTCGCTGGTGCACGTGGTGAGGACAACGTCATGACACATCACACCTAGCCAACAGACTTGCCTACGGACCGCACGAAGTTGTAGCAGCGCAGATCACCGTAGAAGGATAACTCGGTTTGCATCGTGCGGAAAGGACTTTGAGGCGTTTTGCCGGAGAGCTTTGCAGATTGCGTGACACGGGGTCTTCGGGCCAGACATCGGCTCGCGATGATCTCAACTCCGCAGTGCGGCCGGCGCTAGGGCTGGGGCACCCGTCCCGTACTCTCCCCGGCGGATTCAGAGCCGGCTTTGAATGTCACCCTGTCATCCGTGCCATCCGCCCTATTCACGTCGAGGTTGGCCGTCTCTGACAGGCCCGCCAGTGGCGATCTGAGCCGCACCGGCCGCCCCAGCCGTCCGCCCTCGCGAACCAGGGACTTCAGCACGTTCATGAGTGAGCCGTCGACGAGGTCCACACGGCCCACGTCAATCGCGACTGACGCGACACCGCGTCGCGCCAGCGCTGACATCACGTACTGATGAAGAGCGTTGGAATCGGTCGCCACAGGCCTCGGCTCGATCAGCCGGATCACCACGGTATCGCGTTCGCGTTGCTCGGTCAGCAACATAGCGGCGATCGATCCGCGCGGGAGGGTCCAGCAAAGGAGCGATGTCGCATCGGCGCCGGCCGCCCTCGGTCCGTCGTCACGACGCTCTCCTCAGAAGACCGGCGTACGTTCCGATGATCTCGACCTCGGCGGCTGGGTACATCATGTCCGCGATCTCCGGGTTTGCCGACACCAGACGTACGGTCTCGCCTTCGACGAACACGCGTTTCAGCGTCGCTTCGTCCGGCCCAACGCGAACCGCCGCGATGCCGCCGTTCGGTACGGTCTGTTGCGGCCGCACCAGCACGAGGTCGCCGGAGAATATCCCCTCCCCGATCATCGACTCGCCCTGCACCCGCAGGAAGAAATCCTGAGGTCGAACTTGCAGGACGTCGTCTAGTGTCTCGACCCAATTGTCGCACTGCTCGATCGCCTCCTGCGGCGTTCCCGCGGCGATAGACCCGAGAACCGGCAGCCGCATCGTATTGACGGCCCCGAACGCCGGAGGCAGGAGACGGATGTGGTAAGGCACACCGTGCCCGCCGCGCGCAAGCTCGATGAATCCCTTACGCTCGATCGCCTGCAAATGCTGCCGCGCAGTGCTGTGATGCGAGTACTCAAAATGCTGCTGGACTTCGGTGCCCGTAGGAGGACGCCCCTCATTGCGCTGAAAGTCCGCGATGTGCTGAAGGATCCGGCGCTGAATCTTCGTCAGATCGTCCATCTTTACCTCTTCTCTACTGATTCGAAGCACGTCGGCCCGCGGCTACCCGCATTGTTACGGCCTTAACTATACGGGATGAACGGAGCCGGGTCAAGTCCGCGGAGCACCGACAATCTGCAAAACGAGACACCATTCGGATGGCGTGGATCATGGTCGCTCCCGCACGCTCGGCGGAGGGAGGACATCTGGCCGGGAATCGGCCAACGGCCGGGAAACGGCAGTGGGTTCGGGCCGGTTCGACCCATTGACAAACCGATAGCGGTGGTTACCTTTAGGATGCAGCTATACCGTCCAATATGCTCAGAGTGACCGCAGCGCGCCAGTGGGCCGGACAGCCCGGCGCGAGGAGGGTATGGTCATGGCGTGGATGAGACTACTGGCAGCCGCAGGATCCCTGTTGATCGCGTCCGCAACCTATGCGGCAATCGCTCCCGTCGGTGAGATCGCTACTACCACGTGGACCAAGGCGAACTCTCCCTACCATGTAGCCGGCGAGATCAGCGTGCCCACGGGCGAGACGCTGACTATCGAGCCGGGCGTCGACGTGCTGTTCGACGCCGACGTGCAGTTCGTCGTCAACGGTACGCTTCATGCCGTGGGCACCGAGGCAGACAGCGTCCGCTTCGTTCGCGGCGACGTCGAGAGATGGGTCGGGATACTGCTCTCCGGAGGCGGACCGCATACGATTGCCTATGCACGGATCGCGTGGGCCGGAGGCGAGGCAGGTGGCGTGAGGGGCAGGGGAATCACCGTCGTGAATGGCAGCGCGGCGCTCAGCCACGTGGTCGTGAGCGACAACACGGCGGCGGGGGTTGGCGCAGGGAACGCCACCGTCAGCCTGTCCGATTGCACCATCGAACGCAACACGAATGACTACCCGGGACATCACAACGGCGGTGGGTTGTCGTTCTCGGGCGCCGATGTCTCCATGACGGACTGCATAGTGCGCGGGAACTACACCATTGGGCACGGCGGGGCGCTCGTCGCCGAGGGCGCATCCGGGATGGTGTCCCGGCTGACCATGCTGCGTTGCATCGTAACGGACAACGAGTCCCGGCAGTACGGAGGCGGCGTCACACTCTGGAACGGCCATGTAGCCACCATCTCGAACTGCACCATCACGGGGAACGAGGGGCACGACGGGAACACACCCGCGGGAGGGATATTCCTCAGCTCCGCGGCGACGGTGTCCAACACTATCGTTTGGGGCAACGTGCCTAACGGCATAGACGTCTATGCGGCCGGCGTTGCTACAGTCCACCACAGCGACCTGCAGGGACCCTACGACGGCACAGGCAACATCAACACCGATCCGCTGTTTGTCGACGCTGCGAACGGCGACTTCGCTCTATCGCCCGGCTCGCCATGCATCGACACCGGCGACCCGAGCAGCCCGCCTGACGCTGACGGATCGAGAGCCGACATGGGTGCGGTGCCATTCACCGGTTCTGGCGAGCCGCCGCCGAACGAGGGCACTCCCGTCAGCGGAACGATAGCGACGACGACGTGGACGAAGGCTGAGTCTCCGTACCACGTGGTGGGCGCGATCGACGTCCCCGTCGGCGAGACCCTCACCATCGAACCGGGTGTCGACGTGCTGTTCGATGCCGATGTCGAGTTCTCTGTGACGGGCGCGCTCCGTGCACTCGGGGCCTCCGGGGACAGCATCCGGTTCATCGCAGGTACGGCGGCCGAATGGGGCGGCCTCAATCTCACCGGCAGCGACTCGAGCACGATCCACTTCGCGCGGATCAGCGATGGACATGCCGACCGGCTGTATCCGGCCGGCCGCGGCGGCGGGATTCACCTGCATGGCGGGCGCCTCGAAATGCGCAACAGCGTCATAAGCGACAATCGCGCGGTCTGGGACGGCGGCGGAATCTGGAACCAAGAGGCCACACTCACACTCGAGGATTGCTCGATCCTCGACAACACGGCCGGTCGTAACGGTGGCGGGCTGCTCAACTACAACGCCAGCGCGACGCTGAAGGGCTGCACAATCGCCGGCAATTCTGCACTCGAACCCGAGCGGTATGGTGGCGGCGCGCTGTACAACCATTGGAGCAACGTTGCCTTCACCAATTGCACGATCAGCGGCAATGCGGCGCCGGCGCAAGGCAATGTGGTACACAACCGCGGCGACGGTACCGTGACTTTCCGCAACAGCATCATATGGAGCGACAGCCGTCAGAGCTTCAGTATCGAGGGCTGGAGCCCGGGCGGCGCCTTCTCTCTTATATTCTCGTATTGCGACGTCCAAGGCGCGGTCTACGCGGGTGAGCGTAGCGGCGCCATCCTGGTGGACGGCGGCGGCAACATAGACGGCGACCCGCTGTTTGTCGACGCTGCAAACGGGAACTTCGCTCTGTCGCCCAGCTCGCCATGCATCGACACCGGCGACCCGAACAGCCCGCCTGACGCTGACGGATCGAGAGCCGACATGGGCGCGGTGGCGTTCGCGGGGTCCACCGAGCCGCCGCCGAACGGGGGCACTCCCGTCAGCGGAACGATAGCGACGACGACGTGGACGAAGGCTGAGTCTCCGTACCACGTGGTGGGCGCGATCGATGTGCCGGCCGGCAATACGCTCACCATCGAGCCAGGGGCAGACGTGCTCTTCGATGCCGATGTGGAGTTCCTCGTGCGGGGTGCCCTCAGGGCGGTAGGCACGCAGACAGACAGCATCCGGTTCCGCACCGGTGCGGCAGCCGAATGGAACGGCGTGACCGTCATAGACGGTGGAACCGCAACCGTCGCCTTCGGGCGATTCAGCGGTGGCCACGCCGACGGGCCGCTTGGGGGCACGTACTTCGAGGGTCGGCTGATCAACGGCGGAGCAATGCGTGTCTACGGAGCCGGATCGCACGTCGAACTCGCTCGTTCGGTGTTCCGGAACAACCGGGCCGACCACGTCGGCGGAGCGATGTTAGTTACGCTTGGCGCCAGCGCAACGTTGCGCGATTGCGCGGTGCTCAATAACGCCGCGAGGTCTTCTGGAGGCGGAATTGACGTTCGAGACGGGGCGTCGCTGACGATGGTCGGCTGCAAATTGTCACACAATAAGTGCAGCGGAGGCAGCTACAACGCCGCTCGCGGCGGCGCTGGCGGCATCCTTGCGTTCGACGCGTCGCTGACGATGGATCGCTGCGTGCTGAGCGACAACGTTGCACCCATAATGGGTGGAGGCATGGAGATATCCGGGAACTCCGCCGCGACCGTCAGCAACTGCACTATCAGCAACAACGCCGCTATCGATGGGTTCGACGGCGTCTACGGCGGCGGCGTCGTGATCCGCGGTGAGTCGTGGAAGAGCGCGGCCCATGCCAATGTCACGATGGTCAACACGGTCGTATGGGGGAACGAACCGGATAACGCGCACG
>CAZSJP010000267.1:6367-6640 GCA_964606675.1 uncultured bacterium | reverse complement strand
GCTGGCAGCTCGTCCATTGGTCTCGGTCGGCAGGCGACCGCGGCAACTCCGGCGCCAGGCGTCTGGACCAGTGGGTACGCGACGTGCGCGGCGGAGACATCATGCTCTGGCACGACGGACCGACAGGAAACACACCTGTGCGGAGGACGGCTACCGTTGCGGCGCTAAGCCAAGTGATCCCATATCTGAAAGAGCGCGGCTTCGAGTTCGTTACAGTCGACGCTTTCCGGGCCGAAGAGCCAGCGGCCAAATCCTGACTAGTCACCACAAAGG
>CAZSJP010000267.1:0-6357 GCA_964606675.1 uncultured bacterium | reverse complement strand
CCGCACATGCGCACGGTCGTAACCGGGGGAGCCGGCTTCATCGGCTCGCACATCGTCGACGCACTGATCGAACGCGGCCACGACGTCGCCGTGATAGACGATCTGTCGACCGGCTTCCGCGAAAACGTACACCCCGATGCTCGCCTGCACGTCATGGATGTCGGTTCGCCGGAACTGGCCGACGTGATGGACCAAGAGCGCCCGGAGGCCTTGTTCCACGAGGCCGCCCAGATGGACGTGAGGAAGTCCGTTGCCGACCCGATCTTCGATGCCACGATCAACGTCATGGGCGCGATCAACGTCTACGAGAACTGCTTGCGGACGGGCGTGAAGAAGATCGTCTTCGCTTCGACCGGTGGGGCCATATACGGCGAGCAGGACGTCTTCCCGGCGGACGAGGAACACGCACAACGTCCGCTATCGCCGTACGGCGTGTCGAAACTGGCCAACGAGAAGTATCTGTACTACTATCGTGAAATACACGGGCTGCCATACGTCGCGCTCAGATATGCGAACGTCTACGGGCCGCGGCAGAACCCTCACGGCGAGGCCGGGGTCGTTGCGATCTTCGCGCGCATGTTGTTGGCCGGCGACACTCCCACCATAAACGGAACCGGCGAGCAAACGCGAGACTACGTCTACGTCGGCGACGTGGCGGCGGCGAACGTTGCCGCTCTGGAGTTCGACGGCTCCGACGCGTTCAACGTCAGCACCGGTATCGAAACCGACGTCAACGCGCTCTTCGACAAGCTAAGGCATGCCGTCGGCGGGTCGACCGAAGCCAAGCGGGGCCCCGCGAAGGTGGGTGAGCAGTTGCGCAGCGTGGTCGATTGGGGCAGAATCGGTCGTGTGCTGGGTTGGTCGCCGAGGGTGTCGCTTGACGACGGCCTGCGAAAGACCGTGGATTGGTTCCGTGAGCACCGCGAGGACTGATATGCAAGAGTGGCGATATTGGATGCACGGCGTCGCAGGCGACGACCCGTCAGCCACCGTGCAGCAGATGTCCGAGATGGGTTTCAGCGTGGTGGTGGGCGGCGCCGGAGAACTCGCGGCCGCCATCAACGACGCGGGCATGGAATGCTGGCTGTGCGGTGGCGCATTCGGGCTCGGAGCCTATGCGGACAGTGACGAGCACACGGCGCTCAACGTGCTAGAGCGGCGGCGCGTGTGGTTCGGCTCCGGGTGCCCGAACCATCCGGACTTGCGCGATTGGAACCTGAGATCGTACGAGGAGATGGCCGCCTCCGACGGCGTCAGCGGCATTCTAGTCGACGGCTGTCGGTTCGCATCGCCGGCATCCGGCCTCGACGCGTTCGCCACGTGTTTCTGCGGAATCTGCCGCGAGAAGGCTGGCCGGCTGGGTTTCCAGTTCGACCGGATGCAGCGAGACGTGCGAACACTCTTCCAGGCGCTGAGGTCGGACGGCAACGCTCGGCAAGGCGAGCGACCCGTGATCTGGCTGCAAACTCCGATCGGCCTCGCCGAGTGGCTCACAGAGCATCCCGGAGTGCTCGAATGGCTGCGCTTCAGACGGGTATGTGCCACCGAGCATTTTCGAGCCATCGGTGATATAATCCACGGCGCCGGGCTACGAATGGGAGCCTACGCGTTCACGCCCTCACTGGCTCCTCTGGTCGGCCAATCGTACGTGGACCTGTGCGGAATCGTGGACGTGTTTGCACCGATGATATACCGCAACTACCCTAAGCGCCCCGGTGAGGCCTGCCTGAATTGGGAGCTGACCATCATTCCCGAGGAATTGGACGTGGTCGGCACCCCCGACGAAGCGTGCGCGATGTCGCTGATGCTGGCGTTGTCCGGGCTTGCCGGCCTCGTGCCGGGCCGCTCAGTCGAAAGCGTCCGCGCCGAACTGCCCCCGGACGTGGTCGGGCACGAGACCGCCGTGGCAAGGAAGCTGATCGGACCGGACCCGGAGCTTGTGCCGATCGTATACATCGAAGATGCGGAGATGGAGCGAACGGTCGATTTGGTCCGCGGAAACGGAGCCGACGGCGTCAACTTCCTCGTCTGCGTGGACGGGTGGGCCGACTGGGTCGGCCCGGCTGTCTCGCCGTAGCCGATATGCGCCCGCGTCGCATCAGGTCTGCCGCCGTTCTCCTCGCGATGTGCTGCGTCGCCGCGGCGGCATTCGCGCACCCGGCCGTCTACGTCCTACCCCGGCATCCCGTGTATGCATTCCTCGAACGCCTGAGCGCAAAAGGGTTGCTGCCTGAAGCGCCGCTTGGCACGCGGCCGTGGATCAGGGAGCGTATGGCGCGCGAGCTTGTGGCGCTGGCGCCGTACACATCGGCCGGCGGCTCGATGACTGAGACGGACAGGGCCAGATGGCGCTTCTACGTCGGTGAGTTCGCCGACGATATCGCCGCGCTCGGAGCCGACTCGTTGCTCGCGCGCGCGAGCCCGGCGTGGTGGAGCGATGCGGGCGGCTCGCATACGGGCTGGCATCGGGTATTCTCGACATATCGCAGGGATGGCGCCGAGGCCCGGTTCAGAGTAGCGGGCGGCGTCGGACTACGATACGACAGCAGCGCGACCTTCAGCAGGCACGTCGAACTGGGGGGCTGGATACGCCTTGGCGAGAACTGGTCCGCGCAAGTGGCCGCGCGCGACGTGTTCTACTCGGGCTCGGGAGCGGTGCCACCGGCCAAGTACGATCCGAGCCGGGGGGTCGCCTACCTCGACGGCGACAGCGGCTCCGTGATGTCGGTGGACGACGTCGAAGCCATCGTGAGTTGGCACAACCGGCACGTCACGCTCTCGCTCGGAATCTATCCGCTCGTCTTCGGCCCAGGGGCCAACTCGCAGGTGATCCTGTCCGACAACGCCGCCGCGACTCCGCAAATCCGCCTCACGGCCCACCCTTGGCCTTGGTTCACTTTCACCTACGTCCACATGAGCCTCCAGAGCGGAGCCGCCGATTCGTCAAGCCCGTGGAATGCCGCCAAGCCCGGTCAGTTCGGGTTCTACCGGAAATACTACGTGGCGCATCGCCTGGAGCTGACCGCCATCCGCGGGGTAGATATCGGCGTTGGCGAGTCTCTCGTGTACGGCGCGCGCGGGCCCGAGTTAGCATACATGATCCCCGTCGTGCCGTTCAGGGCGGCGCAGCACGACGTGGGGAACCTCGACAACTTGCAGATTTGGGCAGACATTGCCGTTTCGCGCCTGCCGTATACGAGGCTCTACGGCGCGATGTATATCGACGAGTTCAGCATCGACGCGCTGATGCGAGGCAACGATCGTCACAACTGGTGGGCGTGGCAGTTGGGCATGCTGACGGCCGACATGTGGGGCCTCGCGCCCAACGTCGACCTCCGGCTGGAGTACACCAGATCGAACCCGTGGGCCTACCGCCATCGCTATCCGTGGAACAGCTACGACACGTGGGCGATGCGTGGCAACGAGCCCGGAGTAGCCTATCCACTCGGGTTCTGGCAGGGGCACAATGGCGACTACGTCCGCGGTGACGTCTACTGGCGGCCCAAGCGCGACGTGGGGCTCTCGCTGTGGCTCTCGCAGGCGCGTAGAGGCGGCGAAGGCAGCGTTGCGGAACAGTACGACCAGATCGACGAGCCGTACCTGTTCGGGCCGGTCACTCGAACGCGAGAGTTCGGCGCCGAGGCTTCATGGGAGATCTGGCGCGACCTGGCGCTGCGTGGGTCGATGTCACGCACCGCACGCCGGCGCACCGACTCAGACACGCCCGCCGCCGAGCGGAGTTGGACGACGCTATCGGCTGGATTGTTCTACAACGTGTGGTGAGGTGGGAACGATGGGCGGCGATATGACGCAACCGCCCACTACCCCGGGAAATCGCCGGGCACCGGCAGCCCCGGCACGTCGTGGCCCTCGGCTCTGGCTGCGTCGCGGTGCAGGTGTCCCTTGCGGGCGTCCGGCGGGCCTGCCTCTTCCAGATAGAATGCCGTCAGGTTCTCGTACACCTCCAGCACGTCGTGTTCATCGCCGGCGGCGGTGCAGACGATGTCTCCGGCCCGGACGTAGAACTCCTCACCCTCGCTCATCACCTTCGCCTTGCCACCGGTTACCAGCCAGTACTCGGCATAGTCGTGGTAGTGGCAGTCCATCCTTCCGTCGTTGGCCGGTACGGAGAACGTCCCTGCAGCCGTCGCGGTGCAACCCGTGGGTCGTGTCTGGTCATTGATGGTTCGTACAACGGGCATTCGGAGATGTCCCTCCATGCGTTTCGTACGTGGAACGGGGCGCCGCGTCTTCGGTACCCCGAGTTCGCTGCGCCCCGTAAGTGCATGTGGCTCTGCTGTGAGCCGCGATCCGATCACTCGTCTGCGAACTGAGCGTCGAACGCGATGTCGGATGGCTTGAAGTCGACCTTCTTGCAGAACTCGCACGACTCTCTGGCGCCGTGCTCACGGTCCATGCCGCTGTCTTCCCACTCGACGGAAAGAGGACCGTCATAGCCGATGTCGTTGAGCGCTCGTACGATCGACTCGAAATCGACGCCGCCACGGCCGACGCTTCGGAAGTCCCAGCCACGGCGATGGTCGCCGAAGTCGATGTGGGAGCCTAGGATGCTCCCTTTGCCATCTAACTCTACGATCGCGTCCTTCATGTGCACGTGCCAGATGCGGTCGCTGAACTCTCGGATGAACGTTGCCGAATCGACGCCCTGCCAGTGGAGGTGGCTCGGGTCGAAATTGAAGCCGAACGCGGGGTGTCCATCCACCGCCTCGACTGCTCGCTGTGCCGTATATACATCATAGGCTATTTCGCTCGGGTGGACTTCCAGCCCGAACTTGACGCCGTTGGCCTCGCACACGTCGAGGATCGGCTTCCAGAGGCCTGCAAACTGCTCGTAGCCCGCATCCACCATGCCATCGGTCCATGGCGGGAAGCTGTAGAAAGCCGCCCAGATCGACGAGCCGGTAAAGCCGTTCACGACCGATACACCGAGGTTCTTGGCCGCCTTTGCCGAGGTCTTCATCGTCTCGACGGCCCACGCGCTGATCTCGTCGGGCTTGCCCGCCAACTCGGGCGGTGCGAACGCTTCGGCGCGCTCGTCGTTCGGGCCGCAGACAAGTTGGCCCGCCAGGTGGTTCGAGATGGCCCAGACTTCGAGCCCGTTCTTCGCGAGGATCGCTTTCTGATCGTCGCAGTACGACTTGCTGGCCGCGCCCTGCTCGACATCGAAATGATCGCCCCAGCACGCAAGCTCAAGCCCGTCGTATCCGAACTCTTTGGCCATGGGGGCAAGGTCTGCGAGGGGCAGATCCGCCCACTGTCCGGTGAATAGCGTTACTGGTCTAGGCATGGATTCCTCCCGGCATTGGACAGGTCGTGTAGGGTTGTCCGGTATCGTCCCGGAAACTGAGGCGGGCCGCGTCGCCAGACCACGCCCACTCAAGATCGCGGCCGATTCCGGCCGTTACGTCTAATGTCGCACCGCGGCCGCGGCGTGGCAACCGGGCCTCGCGCGATGGGGGAACGGCTTCAGGATTGCTCTTCCTCGGCGAGATGTGCGTCAATCGCCTCGACGACCGCCCGTATCTGCGCTTTCATACAGTCGAGCATCGTCTCGCGATCGAACTGCTCCATCGTCCTGCGGGTCATGTCGGCTGCGTCTCGGTCGTCGAGGCGGTGTTAGATCGCCATCTCGTAGTTTACGTCGTCGATTCGCTGCCGGAACTTGTGCGCCGGAACGCCGGCATCCTCACCGTTCTCGAGCATCGCCGACATGAACATGTCGAGCGACTCGGCGTCCTGAAACGCGTCGACGAATGTAAGGAATTCCCCTGACTCGTACAGTTCCCAGATGTCTTGATGGCGCATCGCTACATCCCCCGTATCGCGTTGGCTCCTGCCCGCCGGCCAGCCCATAGCCCGGCGTTGCCCCGCTCCGGCACGACGTTCGTTTCGGCTCGTCCGAACGGTGCCGAGTGACAGTCGCGGGGCCGGCAACGGCCTGAAAGATACACAAGTTCTCCGCTTCGTAAAGCTCGCGGACCCGGCCGGCGTCCAGATATTGCAGTTGCGAAGGTCCGTACATCGGTCCGATTCGGGGCATATTGCGGCGAATAGCATTCCCCGCTTCTGGTTCCATGCGCCGACTGCCCTTATAATTAGATTACTGGAGCGCGTTCTGTCTGCATGGGAACATCACAGCGGGGCTACCCGCCAGGAGTCTGCAATGGGATTGACGGGATCATTCCGGGGGCTGAACATCACCGAGATGCTCCAGCTGATCCGAATGGCCAAGAAGACCGGAGCCCTCAGCATTACGCTCAACGACGGCGCCGAGCACACCC
The DNA here is from genome assembly GCA_964606675.1 of uncultured bacterium. Classification (GTDB taxonomy): domain Bacteria; phylum Latescibacterota; class MWCZ01; order MWCZ01; family MWCZ01; genus CAZSJP01. Next base: position 55 of record CAZSJP010000267.1, on the reverse strand, counting down.
TGTTCTTCCGATCCGGCCAGATCATCGGGGTCGAGAGTGGGCGCGAGAGCCTGGG
>CAZSJP010000266.1:0-6659 GCA_964606675.1 uncultured bacterium | reverse complement strand
TGGAGGATCTGGACCTGGGCGAGATAGAGGGATAGAGACAGTTTTCCCTCAGCAATGTCACCGGCGGAGCCAAGGGCGGCGTCTTGCCCGAAGAAGTGGAACGAGTTGCAGGCGAGCTTTCCCGTCAGTGATCGCACCGAGCGATTGCGAGGCGATAGCCTAACCAGGTTAACAACGCACAGCCGCAGGGGTTGACCGCGAACGCTTGCGGCTGTTGCGTGTACGAGGATGTGCGATGCAGCAGGCGTTACTCATCGTCGGGTCGGTGGCATACGACACCATTGAGACACCGACGGGTTCGGTCGAAGACGCGTTGGGTGGCTCGGCGGTCTTTGCCGCCGCTGCCGCGTCGCATTTCGGCCCGGCGCATCTTGTCGGAGTCGTTGGCCGCGACTTCGCGCTCGGCGATCTGGCGTTCCTCAAGCAACGCGGCGTCGATCTGGAAGGTCTGGAAGTAGCCGACGGGCTGACGTTCCGCTGGTCGGGCGTATACGACGAAGACGTGAACGTGCGGCATACGAGGTCTACCGACCTGAACGTCTTCGCCGATTTCGCGCCCGATCTGCCCCCGAAGTATCGTTCGGACTCGGTAGCGTTTCTCGGGAACATCGCGCCGGAGCTTCAGCTTCACGTGCTCGATCAACTCGAAGACCCGGCCTGGGTCGCGCTCGACACGATGGATCTTTGGATCGAGACCGCGCGCGACGCGCTTGTCGAGGTGATCGGCCGCGTGCAGATGCTGGTGATCAACGACTCCGAAGCGCGTCTGATGACCGGTGACACGAACGCGGTGCGTAGCGCGAAAGCCCTGCTTCAAATGGGACCCCGGGCGGTGGTCGTGAAGAAGGGCGAGCACGGTGTGTTGCTGGCGACCGAGGATGGCGTCGTCGCATTGCCCGCACTGCCCTTAGAAGAAGTGCTGGACCCGACGGGAGCCGGCGACGCTTTTGCCGGAGGCATGCTAGGGTACCTGTCGGCCACGCGCGACTGGTCGTTGCCGAATCTGAAGAGGTCGCTCGCCTTCGGCACCGCAACCGCGTCGCTGGCGGTAGATCGGCACTCGGTCGATGCGCTGCGGGATGCGGAACGACAGACGGTTGACGAGCGCTACGAAACGCTGCGGAGCGCCGTCTCGATCACCTAGCCAGGCCGCCGCCGCTGCGGTCGAAGGACGACGTCGATGAGCGTGAGAACTCTCGAATGGCTTGAGGACGGCCTTGAACTCCTCGATCAGACCTTGCTTCCCGTGGAAGAGAGATACGTGGTATGCGGCGACGTTGAAGCTGTTGCCGACGCGATAGAGAGGCTGGTCGTGAGGGGTGCGCCGGCGATAGGCGTCGCGGCCGCCTACGGAGTCGTCGTGGGCGCGCGAGCCGCTCCGGCCGGCGACGTGCGAGGCGCGGTCGCGCGCGCGGATGAGCGCTTGCGGCGGACGCGCCCTACGGCGGTGAACCTATTCTGGGCGCTGGACCGGATGGCGCGCGCCGCCGAAGACCTGCCCGAAGATGGATTGGCGGACGGCTTGCTCGCGGAGGCGCGGCGGATACACGAGGACGACACCGTTCGATGCAGATCGATGGGGCGGCACGGCGCTCTGCTGCTCCCGGACAAGGCCACGGTCATGACGCACTGCAACGCCGGTGGCCTGGCGACGGCAGGGTACGGAACGGCGGTCGGAGTATTTTACGCGGCAACGGACGCCGGGAAACGGCTTAGCGTGTACGCCGACGAGACCAGGCCGTTGCTCCAGGGCGCTCGGTTGACCGCGTGGGAGCTCTGCAAAGAGGGCATACCGGTGACCGTCATATGCGACAACATGGCGGCGAGTCTTATGCGCGAGCGCCACGTAGACGCGATATTCGTCGGGGCCGATCGGATCGCGGCCAACGGCGATGCGGCCAACAAGATCGGCACGTATGGGCTGGCGATATCGGCGGCGAGGCACGACGTGCCCTTCTACGTTGTCGCTCCGATGTCGACGGTGGACATGTCGCTGGCAGAGGGCGCGGATATCCCGATCGAGGAGCGCGCGGAGGACGAAATCAGGCGCGGCGGCGGATGGCAGATCGTCCCGGATGCGGCGGACGTATGGAATCCCGCGTTCGACGTGACGCCGGCGGAGCTGATTGCGGGGATCGTAACCGAACACGGAGTCGCTCGCGCCCCGTTCGGCGAAGTGCTTGCCCGATGGTCGGAGCATGGCTGACGTCGCTACCCCGTCGGCGAGGGCCGAGCCACGTGGCTCGGCGGCCTACCGGTGGAGTCCGGTTCAGGCGGTGCATTTCGCGACGGCTCTTGCGCTGGCAGCGGCGGCTCTTGCGCCTGCCGCGGCCGACACGCGTTCGGAGACTGATGCCGTGGACGGCGCTCGGGCATTCTCTTACCTGCAGAAACAGTGCGACTTCGGCCCGAGGAACCCTGGCAGCGCGGGGCACGCTGCATGTCTCGCGTTCCTGACCGAGGAGCTTTCCGCCCTGTGCGACACGGTCGAGCTTATGCACTTCCAGCCGACGGATTCCCGCGGCAACCGAGTGCCGCCGCTGACGAACGTCATCGCCCGTATTGCGCCGGAAATGGACACGCGGTATCTTTTCTGTGCACACTGGGATACACGTCCGCGCGCAGATAGAGCAGAAGACCCGGCCGTGCGAGCCGAACCGATCATCGGCGCAAATGACGGGGCGTCCGGCGTCGCAGTTCTGCTGGAATTGGCGAACGTACTTCAGCGGACTCCGCCGCCGGTCGGTGTCGACATCGTGCTGTTCGATGGGGAAGACTACGGCGAGGAAGGGGTGCTTGAGGACTACCTTCTGGGTTCGCGAGCGTACGCGTTGCGGCAACAACACGCCGCTCGCCCGGCGCTCGGTGTGCTGCTGGATATGGTCGGTGACGCTGACTTGAGGCTCCCCATGGAGCAGAACTCGTTGCGGGCGGCGCCAGATCTGATGCAACATGTCTGGGGAGTGGCGCGCGATAGCGGTGAGAGAGCCTTCTTGGCCAGCGTGGGACCTCGGATATTCGACGATCACCTTCCGCTGATCGAGATCGGTTGGCCGGTTATCGACATTATCGACTTTGACTACCCATATTGGCATACCCACGAGGACGTGCCGGAGCGTTGCTCCGCCGAGAGCCTCGCAAGCGTGGCCCGAGTACTTGTACGCGTCGTCTTCGGACCACAGTATCCAGCCCACTGACGCGGAGGCGCGAGTGACGCGACTCTCTGCACGCGAGATGTCCGCTGTTGTCGTTCTGACGGCCAGTCTTGCGGTAGGTACGCTCCTCGGGCTGACGCCCGCACGCCAGAGCGTGACGCTGGTGGAAGCGCCGGATGCGAGCCTTCAGGTGTTGGACAGCGACTCGCTACTGGACGTCAACACTGCGTCCACGGAAGAGCTTATGCTGTTGCCAGGCATAGGGCCCGTCAAGGCACAGGCGATAGTAGAGTACCGAATGCGCCATGGACGTTTCAGTAGCCTCGCCGACCTGAAGAAGGTCCGAGGCATCGGACCCGTGACGGTGCGCCGGATTGGCGGCTTGGCCGAAGCGGCCGCTGGGGACGACTGATGCTGCGGAGCTCTCTATTGGCGAGGTTCCTGGCAGGTGTGTTCGTGTTCTGTCTGGTGTCGATTCCTGCGCTTACGGGGCTCACGCTCGCCGCGGAAGAGACCGAGTGCGAGCGGCGGCGGTCGGCGGCGTCTATGGTATCGGCGGCGCGGCTGTGCACCGAGGCGTGCCCGCGCGAGAACACGCCATACGTCTACGAAGCGGCGGACGACGGCTCGATAGTAGCTCGATGCACCAACGGACATGGGCAGGAGCCGCTGCGCTATCACGTGTGGACACGTATCCCGTAGCCGGGCAACGAGAGGAAATATCTGAATGCGTCGCGCTCTGTACCCGGGGACTTTCGACCCCATCACGTACGGCCACCTCGATATAATCGAGCGGGGTCTCCGCGTATTCGATGAAGTGGTTGTGGGTGTGGCCGATACGAGAGAGGGGTGCTTGTTCGATGCCGCGACGCGCGTGAAGCTGGCCGAACAAGCGACCAGTCACGTCGATCGCATATCGGTGATATCCTTCCGCGAGCTGCTCGTCGATCTGTGGCGACGGCAGGGGAAACCGACCATCATCCGCGGCTTGAGAGCCGTGCAGGACTTCGAGGCGGAGTTCGCCATGGCCCTGGCCAACCGTCGCTTGGCCGAGGAGTTCGAGATTCTGTTTCTGATGCCTCGTAGCGACTACGTATTCCTGAGCGCGACGATCGTGCGAGACATCGCGCGGTGGGGCGGGAACGTCGATGCGATGGTCCCTGCGCCGGTTGCCGCGGCGCTCGCCCACAAGTTTGCCACGCGACCGCACACGAAATGAGAACAGCACGCCCGGAACTGCGCGCCTTCACGCCGGAGAGCAAGCATGAACGATATCGTAACGCAAATCAGAGACAGGGCGAGAACGAACGGCGGCCACGTGGTTCTCTCGGAAGGTGCCGACGAGAGGATGACGACCGCTGCAGAGATGCTCGTCGCCGAAGGCATCTGCGAAGTGACGCTGATCGGCTCCGAGGTGGAGATCGCCCGCTCAGTGGGCAGTTCCGGGGCGAACCTGGCTGGCGTGAAGTGCCTTGATCCGGCGACCCACCCGGACAATCTGATTTGGGGGGAACAACTCCACGAGTTGCGCAAGCACAGGGGCATGACCGAAGAAGACGCCCGCGTGTTCGCGTTGGATCCGCTGGTGGCTGCGGCGCTCATGGTTCGTCGCGGCGACGCCACGGCGACCGTGGGTGGCGCAATGCACGCGACGGGAGACGTCGTGCGAGCGGCCCTATGGTGTATCGGCACGGCTGAGGGAGTTTCGGTCGTCTCGGGCGGCTTTGTCATGGTCGTTCCGAACTACCTTGCGAGCGGACAGGACAAGGTCCTGTACTTCGCGGACGGCGGGGTCGTTCCCGACCCGGATGCGAAGCAGCTTGCGTCGATAGCCGTCGCCAGCGCCGAAACGTTCGAGTCCCTGACCGGCGAGCAGGCGCGCGTTGCGATGATATCGTTCTCGACCAAGGGATCGGCGTCGCACGCCGACGTGGACAAGGTCGTTGAGGCAACCGCGATCGCGAAGGACACTCGGCCGGCACTCTCGATCGACGGCGAACTGCAGGTGGATGCGGCCATCGTTCCCGATGTCGCGGCGAGGAAAGCACCCGAAAGCGAGGTCGCGGGCAACGCAAACGTACTCATCTTCCCTGACCTCGGAGCGGGCAATTCGGCCTACAAACTCGTGCAGCGGCTGGCGGGCGCAACCGCGCTCGGTCCGATCCTGCAAGGGCTGGCGCGGCCCGCGCATGACCTGTCGCGCGGGTGCAGTGCCGAAGATATTGTGGATATGGCTGCTATCGCGATCTGCATGGGCTGATCGTTCGACGACATCCTCCAAACCCCCTATCGTATGACGAGGCGCGAGCCTAGCTCGGTCCGGCCAGGGCGTTGGGGGGCAATTTTGCACAGAGAGGGAAAGACACTGTGGCGGACACATTGTACACGAGGATGATCGACCAGCTGACCGATGCGCAGATAAGCGCGTTCATCGAGGACAGTCTGGACGATGACGACGTCGACAAGCTGTTGGAAGCGTTCGGTTTGCATGAGGTCGGAGACCCGGAATCCGATGCGATCCTTCGCCTCGTCGCGCTTGGCCGCCGCGATGCGAACGTCGGACAGCGAATCGTCAGGACGCTCCTGACCGCCAACGAAGGTCTCATACGTGAGGTCGGAGCGCTGGACATCGCGAACATACGCCGGCAGATCTCGGACGCGCCCGCGGCGCATCGCAGGGGGCAGATGGTATTCGCGCTGTTTGCCGATGAGCGATCGGAGGTCAGCGTGCTCGCCGAGGACCTGTTACCGGAGTCCCGGTCGGGCGATTCCGAGGGAGCTGCCGGGGACGGGCCGGAGCCGATCGACCAGCTGCTGGACGAGTTGATGAGCGAACTCGAGCAGACGCGTCGCGAGAGGGCAGAACTGATCTCGCTGATTGGGAGTCTGCGAGAGCAGTTGGCATCCGGGCCTGGGGTCGCCGCGCGCACCGTGCGTCGCGGAGGGCAACAGCGGGCGTGCCTCTTCGTGGACGTTCAGAACATCTTCTACAACGCCCGCAACTTCTACAGCCGCAAGCTCGATTTCAAGAAGGTGATGGATGTCGTATGTGCCGACAGGCATATGTCGGCGGCGATCGCATACCTCGTGTTCTCTCCGGACGTGGACCAGACCGCATTCATAACGATGCTGCAGCAAAACGGTTATAGCGTCCGAGAGAAGACGCCCACGAGAGGCACGCCTTCCGCGGATGCCTCACATGACCCCGCGGCAGCGCCGGGCGAACTGCCGATGCATGCGGACATATTGCGTCAGGTCTGCGACGTGGACGTCGTTGTTCTGGTGGGTAGCGATGGAGACGTTGTCGGGCTGGCTCGCCAGATACAGGCGTTGGGAGCGGAAGTGGAGCTATACGCGTTCGCTCAGAACGCTTCCGATGAGTTGGTCGAGGCAGTGGATCGTTTCCATCCGATCGAGGAGAGCTTGTTGCTCAACCAGGAATATGCTCCGAGGCAGCAGCATGCGGCCCAACAAGGAGAGCTACCGGTTGAGAGCGCGAGCGGC
>CAZSJP010000265.1:0-6668 GCA_964606675.1 uncultured bacterium | reverse complement strand
GAGCAACTCCCGGGTCTTCCGCGCTGAGAGTTCACGACCGCGCCCTCTCGAAGCGCCTACGGCGTTGCTCGCCGGCGATAGGGTCGGACCCTCCGCGAGCGCTACGGTAGCTCCTGAGCGCTTCGGAGGCAGGCTGTGGCCGTCGACAAGTGCGTCGGCTCGATCGATACCGAACCTGTCGAGCAGCGCTATCAGCCGGTCCGAAGCATGCGGGTCGACCAGCGCCGCGGTCGGCCCGAGCCGTCGGACGAGCAGGTCGCGGAAATCGTCGACTTCGAGCAGACTCGTCATGACGGACTCTCGGGAGACTTCCAACAGCGTCACCCCTCCTACCGATGCGGCTCCGAGCCGCCCGAACAGGCCCTGCAGCTTCACGTCGGCGCGCGTCGGAACGCCTTCATACGCGATCTGCTGGAGGACGTCGAGAGCGTCCTCGTACGTGTGTCCGTCGGTAGCTGCTCGCTCCACCGTGTCGGCGGTTATCAGCATTCTGTCGCCGTCCGGATCGTCGACATACGGGAACAACTGCGGGCGGAGCAGCCAGTTCTCTCGGCTGAGGATCACGGATATCTCCAGGTCGCCCCCCACTTTCACAGATGCGGGGAGCTGCTTCCTGTAGTCTAGGATCGTCATCGTCGGCAGCTTCGATGCCGCTCCGACAACGATTCCGACCTCGTCCGAGAGCTTCCGAACGAGCGTCTGCTCGCCGTTCCTTTGGGCCGCAAGTTGCTCGAGTTGGTCGGGCGCGTTGGTTTCGACGAGATCCACGAACACGCTGATGGTTACCTGCTGGTGCCTGCGATCCCAGTCGCTTATCGCCCGGGCCACGTTGTCGGGGATCGGACTGCGGGCATGTGTGCCGAGCAGCCTCAGGACGTCTTCGGCTGCGAGGCCGCGCTGGGCGGCGCGGTACATGGACCCGGCGGTGATCCGGAACGTCGTCGTGACGTCACGCGAGATGACTTCGGCCGCCTGCATCAGCGGCCAGAGAAGACCGACGTCTCGCCCCTCCGGCAGCACTATGACCTCAAAGTTGGGCTGCACGACCAACGACTGGCCAGGCTCTATCTCGGTATCGGGCTTCGGGCCATTGCCGATCAACCATGCACCTAGTGCGCTGAGCCGAACGGCGACGCCGCCACGGTCCGCCTCACCGACGTCGACGACGCCGAGGGCATGCAGGCTGACGGTCACGACCGTGGAGACGAACGCACCCTCTACCCGGTACCAGTTCCCCGAGCGCTCCATCCCACCGCCCGACGTGCCTCCGGGCACGGCCCCGTCTCTGGCCCACACCCCGTCGTAGATGCCGGTGTGGGTGTAGTAGAGCTTCCGCGGCGGCCTCATGAGGAATGCGTCGTCCGTGGCGAAGGCGGCGTCGAGAAGGTCGTCCAGCGCGATCCAGCGGCCGGGAGTGACCTCCTCCATAAGAGATAGGACGAACTGCCTGGCCTCGATGAGGCGCGCGGGAGATGGCAGGTCGTTGAGGATCCCGTCTTCGCGGTCGTAGTCGGGGTAGTCTCGTTCGAAACCGATGCCGGGGTTCTGATATACCTCATTGAAGTGAATGGCGTTGAGCCACGCTTCGAGAGCGGCTTCCGCGCGCTCGCCCCCGTGCCGCTCGAAGAACTCCCCCGCCGCGGCGGACGTCGTCACGTGTTCGTGGCGCGGCTGCAGAAGCCCTGTCTGCTCCAGGATCTCGTAGAGGAGCAGCGGCCGGCCACTCGTCTCGAAGCGCTTGACGGCCGAGACGTCTACCGGCTCGTGCAGCATACCGGCCACACGTGTCAGGAAGCGCTTGCCGGGGAAGCCGGACTTGAGCCTCCGCACCGGCGACCTGCCGACCTGGTCCGCCATGACCATCAGATCGTTCTCCAGCGCCGCGAAATCGGCCTCGGCGACGCGCCCGACATCCACGTCGCAGAACCTCAGGCCGGCAGCGGGCGCTCTCCCGTTCGCCAGCGCCAATATCATGTCCGGGCACCAGATGGGCGCTTCGACGCGATCCACGTCGCGCGATCCCTGAAGCGGTCGTTCGGCATCGGTGCCCCAATCGTCCGGGAACGGGCCGGGCAACACAATCCCCTTGGCAGCCAGGCTGCGGAACGCGGCTGCGCCGCCAGTCCGTTCGAGCGCCTCACTGAGCGATGCCTGACTGAGCCTCCCGCCGCCGTGCCCGATGGCGTCGACGATGGCGCGCTCTTCATCGCTCAGTTCGCTCAGCAGGGGGCACAGTGCCGACGAGCGGAAGAACTCCGACGTTATCGTTCTGGCCAGGGCCTGGCGCGAGATACCCTCCCTCGCGGGGATGCCTCGCCACCTGCAGATCGCGTGAAGTGAGCGCGCGTTGTACGTGCCGAGACTACGCTCCATCGTGTGCCGCGCGGAGCCGATCATATCGGGCATGGTCTCGCAGACGTCTGACATCGGTGGGCCTCAGCGCTCGACGATCTGCGGCAGGAATCCCAACCCGCGAAGTCTGTCGGCAACGGCCTCTACCCGGTCGGCCATGACGGCCACGGCGAGCGGCGAGATCCGTTTCAGGTGTAGCTGCCGCCAGTCGGGCGTCGCCTCAAGGGCGTCGATTATCCCCGGGTCGTTCACTTCGACCAAAGCCACGTTGCGATGGAGCTTCATCGGATGCCTCGCTCCCTTTTCCGGAAGTGTGGTGCGGGCGTACCCCAGTCGGATGAACGTACCCAAAGATTTTTTGCAGTCAATGTCTGTGGCGCTTCGGCGCCTTGGTGTGGCGGGAGCCTATGCGCCCACTTGCCGCCAACGCGGCCCGGCCAGTACCATTCGTATTCGGTCGACGCGTCATCGGGGGTAGATTCACGAAATGCATCCTGTAGTGCTTGTCGGGTGGTTCGCCCTGGCGCTGTCCGTGTGCTATGCTGTCGCCGCAACGCTCGTATGGGCGTGGACGGGGCGATCCGAGAAGCGGTTGGCTGCGGTCACCGCCGAGCCGGCCCCGGATGACGCTCTGCCGTCGGTGAGCGTGATCGTGGCGGCGCGGAACGAGGAAGACGGTCTGCACACGTGCCTGGCCAGCCTGCGTCGGATAGACTATCCGGGCGGGCTGTGGGAGGCGATCGTGGTCGACGACCGATCAGCCGATGGAACGGCGGACGTCGTCGAAGAGGCGTCTCTCGGGTGGCCTGGCCTGCGGCTTCTCCGCGTCACCGATCTGCCGGCGCACCTTGCTGGGAAGCAGCACGCGTTGGCGGTTGCGATCGAAGGATCGAAGGGCGAGATAATCGCCATGACCGACGCCGACTGCGTGGTGCCGACAAACTGGCTGCGCGACGTTGTGCGAACGTTCAGACCCGACGTCGGCGCGGTGTATGGGCTCGCCTCGTTCACAGGGCCGTCGTCGTCGTGGCTTGAGCGGCTGGATATGGCGCACCTCGCAGCCGTGTGCTGGGGGTTCATAGAACTTGGCATGCCGATGACGGCAATGGGGAACAACCTTGCGCTCCGGCGTTCGGCGTACGAAGGTGTGGGCGGCTATCGGGCGCTCGGGTACACCATCGCGGAGGACTGCGCCATGGTGCAGGCTCTCGCGCGGTGCAAGGGTAGATGGCGGATCGCTGTGGCGCCACCGAGGGCTGCCATTGCCACGCGGGCGACCGGCAGTTGCATGGCGTTTATGAGGCAGCGTGCACGGTGGGCAACCGGGGTCAGGAATCTGACTCCTCTGCAATCGGCGGCATTGGTCGCCGTATTCGCCCAGCGCGTCGCCACAGTGGCGGCCACGGCGATGAGTGTCGCGGGGCTTGTCGACTGGTGGCCGACCGCGCTCGCGTGGGGCAGTTGGTTGGTCGGCGACGTGCTGCTTGTATGGCGGGGGGCGCGAGCGGTCGGCGTTCGTTCGTTGAGTCCGTTGGCGCCGCTCGTAACCCTGTGCCAGGCCGTGTATCAGCCGATCGTCGGGCTGTGGGGCCTCCTTCTGCCGGGCAGGGTTGCGTGGAAACCGGAAGAGCGCAGCGATGGCGTCAGTGGCTGACAACCCTGTGCACACGCACGATACGGGCGACGACTTCGTCGCCGCTGATCTGCTCGGCCCGAACGGCGTACGTGCCGCCTTCGGCCGTGCTGATAACGTGCTCATCGGCCAGCCGCCGCTCGCCGATGCACTGCACGGTCGTCCCGATCGGGATGTGGCCGTCGACGATGGCGATGGGTACCGGGTCTCCGGCGTCGAGTTTCCATTTCAGGCCGCTGGGCGAATCGCGCCGAATCTGCTCCGCGGGTATGCCGGTTGCGATAGCCTGCGCCGAAGCGAACAGCCACTGCAACTCCTTGACGAGCGTCCCGGCGTCGTCTATCGATTTCTTGGCGGCAATGAGATAGATTGCCTCGGTGCCTCGGGCAAGGGGCAACGCGTAGACTCGGCCGCGCGAGGGGATCGTTTGCACTCGCCCGTCCTTGAGCTGCGCGTTGAAGCTCCGCTGGGCCGTCGGCCAGAGCACGGCTAGATGACCGGTCGTCGTCTGGTGGAACACGTATACGTAGGCATCGGGCCTGACGGACATGAACAACTGGATCCCGTCGTTGGTGGCCAACGTGACACCGTCTTCGAGCGCGACGTAGGCTATGTCATTGAAGCTGGTCTGCTTCGCCAGGCCATACCAGACGAACGTCAGCGGCCTCGACCGCAGCGAGAAAGGACCTGCGCACGCGGTCCAGACCAGAGCCAATGCGCAGGCCATCAGAAGCGTGCTATGTCTGCGATGCAATGCCATGCCGATCCAGACGTTTGGTGGTGTTTGAAGTCCGATGGCTCGCGAGATAGAGGCTCGCGCTCTCGTGTTCCATGGTCGCCATGGTGGATTAAGTGTGCAACTTAGCGGTCGCAACGTCAAGCAGAGCGCTTCGGGGTAGATCAGATACAGCAGCTTCCGGGCCGTAGGTTGGCGGCGCCTGCAAACCGCGCACCGACGCCACGCGGCCTCGGAAACGAAAGGAGATGGAGATGAGTGGGAAGCACGAGTTGCCGCTGGCGTTGGGCGGACACACTTTCATCAGCCAACTCGGAAACGAACCAATGCCGACGGAAAGCGTGCAGTCCTCGATCGTCGAGGCGTGTCTCGACAACGGCATCCTCTGGTTCGACACAACGCACAGGCCGGAGCGCCTCGGTCTCGGCAGGGCGTTGGAAGCTCTGGGGCGGCGCGAAGAGGCCCACATCATAGCGTGGAACTTCCTCGGCGACGTCGGGACCGGCCCGGACGACAAGCTGGACCGGCCGTCGCCGTTCGAGCCGCATGTTCTCGACGATCTCCTTGAGCAACTGCGCACCGACCGCATCGACTGCCTCGTCGTCCACGAGATGGACAAGAGTGACGATCCGGTGGCCGATGCCGAGGCCGAGCGGAAGCAGGAAGCCGTGGCTGTCGAGTGGCTCAAGAAGGGCTACGTTCGCCAGATCGGTGTATGGGCGCCAGGCCCCGATGCGCGGGGGAAATACGGCGAGGACAATCCTTACAGCTTCATGCTGATGCCGCTCAATATCCGGAACTCAGGCTCCGCTCCGTCGTTTGCCGTGTCGAAGGCGCTGGGGTGGAAAACGTTTGCCGTTTCGCCCTTCGTCCGTGGGTGGGATTTGGACGCGATGGTCGAGCGTGCCGAAGCCCGTGGCGAAGGGAACGATGCGGCGCTGCGCGAGAAACTGGCCGACCTGATGCTCCGGTTCTCGATATACCACCCGGACGTGGACTACGTCGTTACCGGGATGCGACGCGTCGAATGGATCGCGTCCAACGTGGCCAGTGTCGAGCGCGGGCCTCTCTCGGCGAACGAGCGGTCGTGGCTCGACGCGTTGCAGGAGTAGGGCATCCGTGGCAGCGACGAGGCCAGGCACGACGGCCCGCGCGTGCGCGACCATTGACCCCGCGTACGGACGGGACTAATATGCCCTGTTCACCCCTTACTACCCCGCCGAGCAGTAGCCAATCACACACTGCACGCAAACCAAGGAGAGTCGACCATGAAACAGAACGGCGCCGAGGATAGCGCAGCCCGCAACTGGATCTCATACCGCCCCGAAATCAGGGTGTTTGACTGCACCATCCGCGATGGCGGGCTGATGAGCGATCATCATTTCGACGATGAGGTCGTACGGGCCGTCTACAGAGCATGCGTCGACAGTGGCGTTGACTACATGGAGATCGGCTACAGGAACTCGAGGCGACAGTTCTCCCCGGACGAGTACGGACCGTGGAAGTACAGCGCCGAAGAGGACATCCGTCGCATCGTGGGCGACAACGACACGGATCTCAAGATCTCCGTTATGGCCGATGCCGAAAAGAGCGATTACGAAGAGGACATCCTGCCGCGCAACGAGAGCGTCGTCGACATGATCCGCGTCGCCGCCTACATCCATCAGGTACCGCTTGCGATGGAGATGGTGAAGAGCGCACGGAGCAAAGGCTACGAGACGACCGTCAACCTGATGGCGGTTTCGACCGTCCCCGATTCGGAGGTCAACGAGGCGCTGGAGGTGTTGGTCGAGTCGGAAACCGATGCGATCTACGTCGTGGACAGTTTCGGAGCTTTGTATAGCGAGCAGACCAAGGGTTACGTCGAGAAATACAGATCCTACGCCGAGCCGAAGGGCATAGAGGTCGGGATGCACGCCCACAACAACCAGCAGCTGGCGTTCGCCA
>CAZSJP010000264.1:0-6704 GCA_964606675.1 uncultured bacterium | reverse complement strand
CGCTGTACGGCTCGGGCGATTCGATGCCGGACATGTCGAGCGCAAGTTCCGGCCTCATCGCGCCGCAGGTCGTGAACACGCTCGACGTCGAGATGTCGCACTCGAGGTACTACGACGACGAACTCATCGGACCGATGATCGAGGGCACGAAGTCCGTCCTGGAGCGACACGGGTACGGCGTGAAGGTGATCGCGGTACCCGGCGGCGAGTTCAGCCTCCGCGAGTTGGCGGACCGCGCTTCGTCCATGGGGTGCCAGGTGATGGCCGTCGAGACCGTGACGCTTGCCAGGAGTTGGAGCGTCCAGCAGGCCCGCCGCTTCAGGGACAGCGGGCGCACGTCGGGGTCGCTGCGATGGCGTATGCAGGTTGGCGGCCTCGTCGTGTCGAACATGACGATGTTCGACATAGCGACGAACATGGTCGTGTGGCAGCACGCGCGCAATGAGATCGAACAGGGAGCGCTGCCGTCGCTGCTCGGCGAGCTTCACAACGATGCAGTATCGGCACGAGATTTCGCGTCGCGGCCCGGTCGGTATCAAGCGTGGCTCTATCGTCGCTCCGCCGAACGCGCACGGCATATGCTCTTTGCCGACGCCGCAGACGGGTTCCGCCCACTGCCACGAGGCGCGCCCGATAGCTCGGACGTGAGGACGGGCTACGCTGCCGGGGACGACGTCTTCGTGCGGCCTCCCGCGTCGACCAGGCTCTGGTACCCGGCATCGGTTGTGTCGTCCGACGGCGACACGGTACGCGTGCGATGGCCCGACGGAACGTGGCCGGCGTACAGAGCGCAAGCGCGGTTCGCGCATCGCGACGTACTCTCCGCCGCGGACGGGTTCGGACCTATCGTGTGGGTTCGCGCCCGGGAAAGCCTGGACCACACGCCGTACCGCTTCGTGAGGGTCGCCAAACGAGAGGGAATCGTTCACGTGGACCGCGCGGGGGACATCCGCGACCGCACGTTCCTCATAGGCCGTGTCGGAATCATCCCGATCCGGACAACGCTTCCTTAACGGCCTTCGCCACCGCAGGGCCCATGCCCGAGACCGAGGCGATCTCGTCGACCGACGCCGCGGCAATCGCGCTGACCGACTTGAACCGCTTCAGCAGCTCCCGCTTCCTCGCAGGGCCGACGCCATCGATCTCGTCGAGAGCGCTCGCCGACACGGATTTCCCGCGACGTCTCCGGTGGCTCTTGATTGCGAACCTGTGCGCCTCGTCGCGGATCTGCTGCAAGAGCTTCAGGCCACTCGAAGTGCGCGGCATGGTCTGAGCATCGCTCAGGCCCGGCAGAAAGACTTCTTCGAGGCGCTTAGCAAGACCGATCACGGGCTGATCGGACGCGCCGAGCTCTTCCAGGGTCGCCTTCGCGCTCGAAAGCTGTCCTTTGCCGCCATCGACGACGATCAGGTCCGGGCGTTCATCGCCCCGGTCATCGTCCGCGCCGTCCTCGCGCTGTCTGAACTGCCGTCCGATCACTTCGCGCATGGCCGCGAAATCGTCGGCACTGCCCACGTCGCCTGCCAGGGAGCGGATGTTGTAGGTTCGATACGCGCTCTTCAGTGGCTTGCCATCCTGGAACACGACCATCGACCCGACCGTGTCGGTACCCTGGATGTGCGAGATGTCGAAGCACGCGATACGTCTCGGCACTTTGTCGAGCCGGAGATCGCGCTGCAATGCGCTGACGGCGTGAGGGATCCTGTCGCGCATCTTCTCGCGCCTGATCCGGCGCTCGGTCAGCAGCATCGATGCGTTCTGTCGGGCCATCCCGACCAAACGGACCTTGTCGCCACGCTGAGGGAAATGCAGAACGACCTTGCCGCCGCGCAACTGTTCGAGCCATTCCGTCAGCGCCTCGGCGTCGTCCGGGCGCGCCATCACGTCGACCTGCCGAGGCGGCGGCACGACAGCGTCGAGGTAATATTGCCGCAGGAACGCGCCGAGGATCGTCTCGACCGGCTCGTCCAGCCCGACGGTCAGCGAGTGATCCTTCCTGGCGATAAGCTTGCCTTCCCGGATCTCCATGACGACCGCTACCGCCTCGGTGTCGTCCCTGGCCACGGCTATGACGTCGCGGCTTTCTCCGTGGGCATCGGACAGTGTCTGGCGCTCGCTAACCTTGTGGATGTCGCGCAATTGGTCCCGATACTCGGCGGCTCGCTCGAACTCCATGCCTGCCGCCGCCTTCGCCATCGCCTCCTCGATCTCATCGACGACCGCCGACACTTGGCCGCGCAGGAAACGCTCGGCCTGGTCGACCGTTCGGACGTAGTCCTCTTTCGACTCCAACCCGACGCACGGACCTTTACAGCGCTTGATCTCGTATTGCATGCACACACGCGTGATCGACTTGCTCGGCAGCGGCGGGGCGCAAGTGCGGATCGGGAACAGGCGATGCAGAAGCTCGCCCGTGCGGCGTGCTGCCTTGGCGTCGGTGTAGGGGCCGAAATACCGCCCGGCGCCCTTCCTGAGATCGCGCGTGTAGACCAACCGTGGGTAGTCCTCGTTCGTCAGCATCAGGTACGGGTACTTCTTGTCGTCCTTCAGGCGCACGTTATACCGTGGCGCGTGACGCTTAACGAGCGTCGCCTCAAGGACCAGCGCCTCGGCCTCGGTGCCGGTGGAGATATACTCCAGGTCCGCTATGCTCCTGACGAGCGCGTGGATATGTTTCCTGCCGTCGTCGTAGTTCTCGACGAAATACGACCTGACGCGATTCGCGAGCGACTTGGCCTTCCCGACGTAGACGACCTCGCCCTTCTCGTTCCGGAACAGGTACACCCCCGGAAGGCGCGGCAGTAGAGACACCTTGTGACGCAATCGCTCCTTGTCGATCAGCGCTTCCTTCGCGGTGGGCGGCACTCGGACATCTCCCGGTGTTGGCATGCGGTCGTGGTTGGGCACGTCACACAATATACGCCTCAGAGCCCGCAATCGGTTCGGGTAGCTAGACGGTAACGTGTCTGCCACGGCACGTCGGAGCGATGAAATGCACGCACCTACTTGACGGTAGGTAGGGGCTGTGTTATCATCTCTACTGAACGGTAGGTAAGGAGGCGCGATATGGCACCTGAGCAGTCTCAGGAAACACGCGACAGGATATTCGACGCGGCGGCGCGGCTGTTCGCCGAGCGCGGCTACGCGGCGGTCTCGATGCGAGAGATCGCCGAGGCGGCAGAGATCAGCAAGCCGATGCTCTACTATTACTTCGAGAGCAAGGAAGGCCTCTGCCGAGCGCTGCTTGATGCCGGAATCGACGCGATGAAAGAGAGCGTTGCGCGCATCTCGGCACAGGGCGGCCCGGTGGTCGAGCGGATGCGGCAGACGGCGCGGGAACGCTACCGATTTGTCAGGGAGCGCCCCAACCTGATGGCGTTCTACGCGAACTTCTTCCACGGTCCGGACGAGTCGGGGTTACGCGACGAGTTCATGGTGAAGGCGCGAGAGACCGTGCAGACGGAAGCCGACATGATCGCCGAGGGGCAGGCGTCCCGCGAGCTCCGCTCGGACGTAAACCCGATGGTGGCGGCAATCGCGATGATGGGTGCCATCAACGTCCACATAGGGATGCAGTTCCACGGCCACGGCACGCCGATGGAGGGCGAGTTCAGGTTGGACGACGCGATGGCGGACATGGCCGTGAGCCTGTTCGTCGACGGAATGACGGGGGCGCGCCGATGATGCCGAAGCATGTGTACGCGTGGGCAATCGGTGAATACAGACCGAAGAAGGAGTGCTTCATGGCGCAGAGATCGCGTCTCACGGGAGCGATCGCGCTGCTGTTGGGATGCTGGGCGCTGCTGGCCGCGACATCCGTGAGCGCATCGGCCGCTGTTCGCGGAGTGACCCTCGCCGAGGCCGAACGCATGGCGCTCGGCAACAGTCGGCAGATCGCCATCGCGAAGGATTCGCTCGTCAAGGCCCGGGCGCGGATCACACAGGCACGCGGCAACATGCTGCCGACTGTGTCGGCGTCTGGTAGCTACTCGCGGAACCTGGAACTCCCCGTGATATTCGCGCCACAGCCGATCGGGAAGATGGAGATGGGCGAAGACAACGACTACACGCTCGGCCTGATGGCAACGCAGCCGTTGTTCCTGGGCTTTGCCGGAGTGACCGGGCATCGCCTCGCACAAACGGCGGCCAGTGGGGCCGAGATCCAGTTAGAGAACACGCTGCAAGCGACCGTCCAGGGCGTCCGCGAGGCCTATCTCGCCGCGGTGCTTGCGCGCAAGGTCGTTGCGGTGCAGACGGAAGCGCTGTTGCAGGCGGAGTCGAACTTGGAGCAGGTGAGGCGACAACACCGAGTCGGTGCCGTATCGCGCTTCGATCTGGTTCGCGCGCAGGTCCAGGCGTCGACGACGAAGCCGGCCCTCGTCACCGCGACGAGCGGGCAGGCACTGGCGGACGCGCGCCTGCGGATGGCAATCGGGCTCGCCCCGTCCGACGCGGTCGAGCCGACGGACACGCTCCGGGCGTTCACGAGCCGATGGCAGGACGCGCCGTACGACTCGTTGCTCGGCATCGCGTACCAACGACGCCCCGATATCAGGGGGGCGCCTCTGATGTCCCGCATGGCGTCCCAGGGCGTCGACCTCGCCAGGAGCAGCTACTACCCGATGGTTGCGGCATTCGGGCGCATGCAATGGCAGGCTCAGGACTCGAAATTGGTGCCCGATGAGTTCGTCCGGGCGACGGCGGTGGGCATCCAGTTGAGCTGGACCTTGTGGGACTCATGGCGCACGCCCGCCGCGGTTCAGAGCGCGAACGTGAGCGTCCGGCAGGTCGAGTCGGTGAGCCGACTCATCCGAGACGGCGCCGCGTTGGAGGTCGAAGCCGCCCAGCGCGGTATCCAGGAGGCCGGCGCGAACCTGAAACTGGGAGTCGAGACGGTCGCTCTGGCCGCTGAGGCACTCAGGTTGGCGCAGGTCCTCTACGAGGCGGGCGGCAGCACGCAGCTCGACGTCATATCGTCGCAGCTTGCACTTACACAGGCCCGAATGCAACAGGCGCAGGCGCTATACAGCTACCACGTCGCTCACACCCGGATGGAGAAGGCTCTGGGCCTGATCCGGGCAGAAGGAGGATCGCTGTGACACTATTCGGCCAAGTCGGGGCGGGCGTCCGCGCCATGCCGACTCGTTCGTTGCTCGGCACGTTCCTGCTTGCCTCGGCCATCGGTGGTTGCGGCGAGGGAGAAGCGGGCGACGTCTCGGGTGGAGGCGACGGTGCAGCTCAGGACACCGCTCGTCAGGCGGCGCTCGTGCAGGTGTCGCAACCCGACATATCGGATGCGGTGATGACGCTGACGGTCAACGGCGACGTCAGGGCCGACCGGCAGGTGACGTTGTTCTCAACGGTGCCGGGGCGCATCGTCTACCGGCCGGTCGAGATGGGCGACGCGGTGAGGGACAGCCAGCGCATCGTGACGGTCGACTACTCTCAGCTCGACCTGGCGGTGGATCAGGCGCGCTCGGCGGTGACATCGGCAACCACAATGGCAACGAACGCGGCGGACGAGCTTGCGCGGGTCGAAAGGTTGCATGGGGCCGGCGGCGCCAGCAAGCAGCAGCTTGATGCCATGCAGACACGGAAGACGACTGCCGACGAGGCCGTAAGACAGGCGAAGACGGCGCTCGGACGCGCTCGGATACAACGCAGCGAGGCAGACGTTCGCGCTCCCTTCCGCGGCCTGATCGGCAAGCTGTTCGTGGAAGTCGGCGACATGGTCGGGCCAGGCGTGCCCGTCGCGGTGCTCGTCGATCCGGACCCGCTGATCGGGTTGGTCAACATACCCGAGCGCGACCTTGGCCGCGTGGCGCCGGGGCAACCCGTCCAGGCGAGCGTCGCAGCGTACCCGTCGAGGCACTTCGACGGAACCGTTCGGCGCATCAGCCCGATAATAGACCGGATGACCCGCATGGCCGAAGTGGAGATACTGCTGCCGAATCCGAGCGGCCTCATGAAGCCGGGAATGTTCGCAAGCGTCGAGATCGAACTCGACCGACGTCCTGACGCGATCATGGTGCCGTCCGACGTCATCATACGCGAATCGCGCGTGAACGCGCAGGCTGCCGGTGGATACGAGCGCACATACCACCTCTACCTGAAGCTCGACGGCAGAGCCGTCAAGACTAAGGTCGAGTTGGGGTACACCACAGGCAGCATGGTGGAAGTGCTGACCGGGATCGCGTCGGCGGACAGCGTCATAGTCCGCGGGCAGCACCTGGTCCATGACGGTCAGGCCACCAGAATCGACTCGGAGCCGACCGGTGCCGGAGGTGAGCTGTGACACTCCCCAAGTTGGCCATCCGCCGCGGCGTAACGTTCGCGATGATATATCTGATAGTCTTCGGATTCGGCATTCTGGGCCTCGCAAGGCTCAAGCTCGATCTGTATCCGGACATCACGTTTCCTATGGTCGTTGTGATAACTCAGTACTCCGGCGCCGGGCCTTACGACATCGAGACGACCGTCACCAGACCGGTCGAGCAGGCCGTGTCGTCGGTCGAGAACATCGAGCGCGTTTCGAGCACGTCTCGCAACGGCGTGTCGTTCATAATGATGGAGTTCGACTGGGGAACCGACATGGATCAGGCCCAGACGGACGTTCGACGCGCGCTCGAATGGGTCGAAGACATACTGCCCGGCGACGCGAGCAACCCGCTCGTGTTCGCGTTCGACCCGTCGCAGATGCCGAT
>CAZSJP010000263.1:0-6715 GCA_964606675.1 uncultured bacterium | reverse complement strand
GGCACATCCCGTGGGAGACCTCCGCAGCCGAGTGATCGCGCAAGTATACATCGACCCGGTGCCAGTCTCCGTCGTCGTCGCGGATCTTCTTGCATGAAGAGCACATCGGGAGGAGGCCGGTGAGCGTATCAACTTGCGTCAGTGCGCCCTCTAGCCTCGCAATCATCGCTTCGCGCTCCTCCTCGGCACGCTTCCGCTCGGTGATGTCGGTGATGATCGCAACCACACCGACTATGTCGCCGTCGGCGTTGCGGTGCGGTGAGTAGGTGGCGACGAACCAGCCGGAATTGCCCGACTGAGGGGCTTCGAACGGCAGATCGGGCGTCGTCGTCGTTTCCCCGTTAAGGGCGTCCTCCAGCAGCCGTTGCATGCCGTGCCCCTCCAGCGTCGGATTCACCTCCAACATCGTGCGGCCGAGTACTTCACGCGCAGAGTGTCCTGTGAACTGCTCCATGAATGGGTTCCAGAGGACGTGCTTGAACTCCATGTCGAAGACGACGATGCCGTCGCTGACGCTGGCAAGGATGTCGGAGTTGAACTGGCTCGCGTGCCGCAGCTCGTCCTCGATCTGCTTCCGCTCGGTGATGTCTCTGACGATCGACACGACCTCGCGGCTGCCACACGGAACGAGTCGCGCCTCGAAATCAAGCCGCCCCGCAGGCATGTCCATCTGGTACTCGCGAGCCTGGATCTCGCCGGTGCTAGTGGCTTGAGCGACCGCGCCCAGCAGCAGCTGCTGGACTTCCGGAGAGAAATCCATGTCGCGAATGTTCCGGCCGACAATGCCGTCGGGATCGGCCGCAAGCTGCTCCGGCGAGGGCGCGCTGAAATCCAGGAAGTCGCCATCGGCGGTGAGGCGGAACACCAGATCGGGAATGCCTGAGAGAATCGCGCGGTTGCGCTCTTCGTTTTCGCGCAACTCTTCCTCGACGCGCTTCCGCTCGGTGATATCCTCGATCACTGCCAGGAACGCGTCCTCGCCGGCGAGGCCCAGTGGCACCATCGTCAGGCTGCCCTCGAACACGGAACCGTCCTTACGCCGCATACTCACCTCGTGGTTGCGCACGGCCCCGTTGGCGCGGAAGCGTTCCATGACGGCAGCCCCGTTGCCGGGATCGAGGAATGCCTCGTAGACCGTAGCGGTGGCTACCTCGTCCGTCGTGTAGCCCATCATGCGGCGCATCGCGTCGTTGGCCACCAATACTCGCCCGTCGAGTGTGCTGGTGCCGATACCGACCGGCGCGTTCTGGAAGAGCGCCTTGTAGCGAGTCTCGGACTCCAGAAGCGCCTGTTCCGCCTGCTTGCGGGCCGTGACATCGCGATCTATTCCGATGAAGCCGGTGGGCTTGCCATCCTCGTCGGTGACGAGCGATATGGACGTGTCGGCCCAGAAGTTCGTGCCGTCCTTGCGCCTGTGTTGATGCTCGCCGCGCCAGGATCCGCGTTCGAGCGCCTGGCGCATGCATGCTTCTTCTTCGGCAACGTCCGCAGGGCCCACTGTCAACGTTACCGGCCGACCCAGCACGTCGTCCGCTGGATGCCCGTAGAGCGCCTCGGCTCCCTTGCCCCAGTACGCGATGTTCCCGTCGAGATCGGTCGCCACGACGGACTCCCGGACGTTCTCGAGCAGCTGCGCCTGGAACCGAAGGCGTTCCCCAGTGCGCTCGCCTTCGTCAACGTCCTGGCCGATGGCGGGCGCTCGTGACGGGTCCGCGTCGGCAACCGGGTCGGCACTCTCAAGCGCCGCCAGGCGTTCGCGCAACTCGTGCAACTCCAGTACGAGCTCGGCTTTCGTCTTGCGTTCATCGATCATCTCAGATGATCTCCGTATCGCGGGCACATGAGGCTACCAGCCCTGTCCGAACCAAGCCGGTAACGGAACAACGTCCCGGCATCGCCTTTCAGGCCGAGGCTACCATATGATACGAATTTCGTACCGTCTATGGCGGGCGTACGTGCGCTGAGTCACGGCGCAGCCGATCGCCCGCAGTGCGAGGCGCGGTCGTGGGCGGAAGGGTAGCGGACCCCTGACTTTGGGCAGTGGTCCGCTGTCGCAGCCGCTACTCGGGGTGCGCGGCGAACCGGAGATCGCCGGTCGGGTCGCCGACGGACAGCCGTAGCCACCAGTTCGCGCCGAGGTTCACAACCTTGACGACGACCGTGTTCCATCCGGCGTCGAGCCGCATCGGGAAGTATTCCGCGCCACGGTCGAGCTGGTAGACGCGGTTCTCGTTGACAGGAGCGCCGTTCACGAGCACGTCGGCGTAGTCGTTGACGCGTATCATGCCGAACGTGTTGCGTGCGGTGGGGCTGTAGACCCCGCAAAGGGCATAGAGCACCTTGTCTTCGTCTCGCCCGAGGAGGGCCGCGAAATCGGCGGTGCCGCGCTCGTCGGCTTCGATGGTTCGCCACCTGAGCGATTCGGGACCGTAGGTCGCGTCCGCGCTCCACCCCGACTGCGGCCCGTGGTCCGCATACACTCCCGGCATTGCGGATCGAGGATCCGTGCGGACGAGATCGCGGTCTATCGCCCCGGCATCGAACGGACCGACGAAGCTCCATTCCGAAACCGCGGTGACGGCCACCATCTGATCCAGCGGCAACGGGTTAGTTCGGTCCGAGAGCACTCTGTCACCGTACCACACCGTCGTACGCAGTTCGGCGGGCGGCGCCAGATTCTGTGTCGGCACCACATAGGTCACGCCGATCGACGCTGAATCGCCCGGAGCGACGACCACTTGCGGCGTATCAAGGCGAACGACGGCCCAATCCGTGCCGCCCGTTATCGCCGGGGCGATCTGCACTCTTAGCGTGTCTCGAAGGGTGTTGCGCACGTTCATGATGGCCGCCAACTCCACCTCGGCGACGGCGAGGTCGGGTACGTTCGCGACCTCGAACCGGAACCCCTCGCGTAGCGCCTCGGCGAATGCCGGGGTCGAGATGTCCGGCGGCCACACGTTGCCCGGCTCCACGAGCGCGACGTGTGCC
This sequence comes from uncultured bacterium, assembly GCA_964606675.1. Classification (GTDB taxonomy): domain Bacteria; phylum Latescibacterota; class MWCZ01; order MWCZ01; family MWCZ01; genus CAZSJP01. The sequence continues at coordinate 3,727 of CAZSJP010000263.1, read as the reverse complement.
GAGTCGCCTTCGACAGTGACCGACGTGTAGTGGTGGAACGATCCGAGCTCCTTCACCTCGCTCGGCCCCATCCCCGCGCCGGTGGCGGCCAGGACGAAGTAGCGCCTGTCATTGCGCTGGTGCAGCTTCAGGTTGTGATAGTGGCCCGCGAACACGGTGTATTTGCGGTTGCCCAGTGCATCCTCGATCCGCTGCCATTCGTCCTCCGCGTTCGATGCGAGCCATGCCGGCCTGTGCATCAGGACGAACGTGTGCCGGGCGTCGGCGCTCGAGGCCAGATCTTCCAGCACGTCGGCGATTTGCTCCTCGCCGAACGCCGGCTGCCGCTCGCGAGTGGCTTCGTCGGTGCACAGGAATAGGAAGTGGCAGCCCTTGTAGTCGAACGAGAAGTGCGTCAGCCCGAGGTTGTCCTTCCAGTACCGCAGCATGGTTGGGTTCGAGACGTCGTGGTTGCCCGGCAGCGGCACGAACGGCAGGTCGAGATTGCTTGCGTGCTCGTGAAACTCAGCCCACTGCGTGTCGAGCACCGCCGTGTCTTCGGTGTAGCCCTGGATCAGATCGCCGACCATGAGGACGAAATCGGGGCGTTGGAGGTTCAGCTCTTCGACCGCACGATCGAAGATGGGCCAGTTCTCCTCGCCGCCGCCGGTTTTGTCGCCGATGACGGCGAACGTGAACATCCTCGGGTCGGTCGGCCATGGCCGCTCCATGCTCGGCTCGCCCGGCACGGTGGGCGTTCGGTTCATCAGGCCGGGTTCGCCCGTATGCGACGGGCCCGGAGCCACTGCCGTTGGATGCGGCGGCTGGCAGGCAACCATCGACGCTGCCAGGGCGATACCGATTGCGACACTGGGGATACCCAACATGTGACACACCTCCTCTACGATTGTCCAGTCATCCAGAACGATGGCGACGCGGCTCCGATCTGCGCGCACCTGCCGTCCTATCGAATGAGCCGACGGCGGTGCGGCGGGTCAAGGCCAGTCGCGTCCGCGGGCACGTGTCACTGGCCCGACACGTCTTCCGGCCAGACGTTGCCCGGCTCGACGATGGCGACGTGGGCATCGGCGTCCTCGACAGTGACGGCGGTGTAGTGATGGAACGCCCCGGCCGACTTGTCGTCGTTCGGCTCCAGCCCACCACCGGTGGCGGACAGCACGAAATAGCGCCGGTCGCTCCGAATTTGCAGAGATAGGCCGTGGCGGTGGCCGGCGAATACGGTGTAGTCGCGTCCTCCCAAAGCGGCTTGGATGTTTGTCCACTCGTCCTCGGTGTTTGCGTCCTGCCACGCCGGGCGGTGCATAAGCACGAACGTGTGCCTCGCGCCGCTCGTCGCCGCGATGTCCGAGACAGCGAAGGCGATCTGCTCTTCGCCGAACGACGATCGGCCCTCGTGGCGCACCTCGTCGGTGTTGAGTAGAAGGAAATGGCAGCCCTTGTAGTCGAATGAGAAATAGGTCGCGCCGATGTGCTGCTTCCAGTAGGCGAGCATCGTCTCGTTCGTGACGTCATGGTTGCCCGGCAGCGCGATCAGGGGTATATCGGCCCTGGCCATGTGCTCGCCGGCCTCCGCCCACTGGGCGCCGAGGGACTCGACGTTGGTCGTATAGCCCATGATCATGTCGCCGACCATCAGGACGAAATCCGGTCGGAGCCGATTGACCTCGTCGACGGCACGGTCGAATATCGTCCAGCTGTCGGCGCCGGGAATAGTCCGATCGCCGATGATCGCGAAGGTGAACTTGCTCGGGTCCGTCGGCCAGGGCCGATCGACGCCTGCGGTTCGTTCGGGTAGGGCCGGCCTACCGGACTCGTGTGGTTCCGAGTTTCCACCGGAGGGTGCCGACCGCTGGCAGCCTGTCTGCGCAACGATGGACAACAGGACGAAAGCGAGAACCCGTAACACGGCATATTCCTCCCTAGGGTGGCTCGTCGCACTCGGGCCTTCGGGGGCCATGGGTGCTTGGGGCCGACGAGCTACAACGGTAGCTTGTCACCTGTTGAGTTTTCCGTCGCAGCCGCTCAGCAATGTCCCGCCTGACGCATTCGAACGCCGGCCGTGGGCATATGCGCGGCATGCCGTCGGGCATGCGGCATGCCCGTTGTCGAACGATATCCGTTGTCCGGCAGCACCCCAATAGGAGACACCCATGCGCGCAATCCGAATGACTGCACCGAGGACAATGGAACTAGTTGAACTGCCCGACCCCAAGAGGGGTGCCGGCGAGGTGCTCGTACGCATCACCGAAGTCGCGCTTTGCGGCAGCGATCTGATTACGTATATGTCGACCCGCGGCAACTTGGAGTTCCCGATCAAGGACGGCAAGCCCATACACGAATGCGTCGGCGAAGTGCTCGAATCGGAAATGGAAGGCTTCGCCGAGGGCGACAGAGTGCTCTACTTTCCTCCGGGGCAGGACGGCCTTCGCGAACTGGCCGTTGCGTCGAACCCCACGCAGATACTCAAGCTGCCGGACGAGGGCGATATATCGATCTGGATGATGGCGCAGTTGCTCGGCACGGTGATGCATGCGGCCCGGATGCTCGGCGACGTGATGAGCGAGAGGTGTGCGGTCGTCGGACAGGGGCCGGTCGGTCAGTTCTGGAACCATCTTCTGTGGAACCTAGGTGCACGGTCGGTGATCGGGATCGACAAGATTCCCGAACGGCTGGAGGTCAGCCCCAAGATGCACGCGACGCACACGCTGCAAGTCGGCAGAGACGACGTCGCCACCATAGCGCGCGAACTGACCGGCGGCGCGGGGCCGGATCTAGTCATCGAGGCATCGGGATACGAGGAAACGCTCAATCTGACGTTCGACATCGTCAAGCGGGACGGGCGCGTGATGATGTTCGGTGCCCCGAAGCACTGGGATCAGAACTTCCGCCTCGCCAACATCTACGAGAAGCGACTGCACGTGATGTCGACCACCGGTCCGGAAGTCGAACGGGACATTCACGTCGCGCTCGAGTATATCCAGCAGGGGCGTATAGACCCGTCGCCGATCCTGACGCACCGCTTCCCGCTCGAGAAAGCCCAAGAGGCCTACGAGATGTACGCGGAGCGCCAGCAAGGGTGCGTCAAGGTCGTCCTCGTCTTGGCCTAATCGAGGCGTTCGAGTTCTCGCGGCTACCAGCAACACGGAGATCATATATGCGTGCAGTACAGATGCCTGCGCCAAGAGAGATGAAGTTCGTCGAGCTTCCGGACCTCGTCGCCGGTCCGGGTGAAGCAGTCGTTCGATTGACCGAAGTCGCCCTGTGTGGAAGCGACCTCGTGACGTACCTCGCGACGATCCCGATAGACTTCCCGATTGCAGCCGGGAAGCCGTCCCACGAGTGCGTCGGGGTAATAGGCGAATCCAACATGGACGGGTACGCACCCGGCGACCGAGTGCTCTACTTCCCGCAGGGCCAGAACGGCCTGCGCGAGTCCGGCCTCGCGACCGAGCCAAAGCAATTGCTGAAGCTGCCGGACGACGGCGACATCTCAGAGTGGTTGATGGCTCAGTTGCTCGGCACGGTGTTCCATGCCGTGCGCGAACTCGACGCGGTCATCAGCGACAAGGTCGTCGTTATCGGACAGGGACCGGTCGGACAATTGTTCAACCACATGATGTGGAACTTCGGAGCGCAGACCATCATCGGCATCGACGTCATCCCGGAGCGGCTCGAAGTCAGCCCGAAAATGCACGCAACCCATACGCTGCAAGACGGCAAGGACAAC
>CAZSJP010000262.1:0-6721 GCA_964606675.1 uncultured bacterium | reverse complement strand
CCGGTACTGGCGGCCAACCGTCGGGAACGCTGTCGTCCTCGGTGATGGCAATCGCCCATCCGCGCGCGTTGAGGCCAGACGCAAGCATGTTGCGCATCGCCTCAGGCGATCGTTCGAGCAGGTCCGAGACGTATCGGTTGCTCCCTGCAACATCGACAGCCATCCACTGCGCGTTCATCTGAAGGTCGTCGACGCGCGGAAGCATCGTATCGTCGAAATCCCGATCCGCTCGCAGGCCTGCTACTCGGGCATCCAACTCGGCCTTTCTCGCCGCATCGTCGTCATCGAACAGCGGCGTGCACGTTACGCCGGCGCGGGCGAACGACTTCATGAGCGGCTCGAGCGCTTCGCCGACAGCGTCGTCGTGAGGCACGACGAGACCCATACTGCCCAAGTTGAGCGTGCTGCCCAAGGCCGGGGCACCAGCCCCGGCCACGTCGATCCTGGCCGACCATCCGGCCTCCATCCAGTTGTACACCGGGAAGATGGAGCAGTCGGACACGCGTTCCCACTTGGTCGTGCGGTAATCGAACTTCCTGTACCCGCGCGTCCCGACCACTGTGCCGAACCTGTCCTCGAACACCGGGACCGCCCCGGAAAGGGCGGTCGGCGTGTTGACGACGAACATGTCATCCTCGCCGCTATAACCGATCAGCTGTACCGTCGCCTCGATGGTCCGTGAGCCGGGCCTGAGAGTCAGCGTGCGCACGTACGACAGCATGTCGCCAAGCGCCCCCGCGATGGTCGCGGTCTGACCAACGGCGGACCGTTCGATCGTCACATCCGCCGGCGCGTCGGACGCGCGTATCCTCTCGCCGGTCGTCCAGAACTCCCAGGACGGCTCGTTGCGGTTCGCTTTCTCGCGGAGCGCCACCAGGTCGTTGCCCACGCCGATCGACCGGTCGATCAGTTCCCTGCCTGACTTGCGGTCTATGAGGCTCGCGATGCCGCCGCCCTGTTCCGGGTCGAGAACGATGCGCCAGAACTCGTTTTCAATCGTGTTCGCGCCGGCCGTATCCGTGCTCGCGCTGGCGCTCACGGCCGTTGCCGGGTCAGCCGGACTGACCGACAGGGTTGTGTAGCCGATGCCCGGCACCGAGTCGAGGATTGCGGTCACTGTGCCGTCGGAGACGGCCGATGGCACGATTGCGCCGTCGGCTGTCCGCGCCTCGACTGCCGCCGCACCTCCGGGCGCGGGAATCGCGACCAGCCCGCCACGGTCCCAGTTGAGCGAGTTGAATGCGACCACCGCGGTGCCTGTGCCGGGCCGTTTCACGCCTCTGGCGATGAACTCTGTTGCGTTGCGGTGCACGTCGTTGGCAAGTTCGATGGCCTCGCGGTAGCCGGCCATCAGATCCAGGTACGAAACGTCGCACGGCGTGCCCGTGATGGCATCGTGGTGCTGGCCGAAAAGCAGTTGGCGCCACGCTTTGTCGAGCGCCAGGTCGGGGTATTCGGCTCCCATCAGCGAGGCGAACGTGGCCCACTTCTCCGCCGCGACCAGCAGGTTCTCTCCCACGTGGTTCGCGAGCTTGAACTCGGGGCGCGAATGCTGAGTGCCGATGTGGTACTGGCAGGGGTTCCGGCTCGTAACGGGCAGCTTGGCTCCGTCTTCGTCGAGCGCTTCGAGGTAATCCTCGGGGCCGGTCATCACCACCGTGGGGTACGAGTGGGACATCTCACGCGCGCTGCCGACCATCCACGCGCTTGGGGACGTGAAATCGCCACAGTCCACAACCAGATGCCGGTTGATGCCGATCGACTGTTTCTCCGCAAGCAGCGACGCGGTCGATTCGCGGAGCCGGTCGAGGCTGTCGGTGGCCCATCCGTACGGCGTCCTGATGTGAGTGAGCGTCGTGCCGTCGAGGGCTACGTGCCTGAATATCGGCGGGAAACCCTCGACCGCTTTGGACCACAAAGCTCCGACGTGGCCGGATTTCGCCAGGATCTGCGTCAACTGCGGCACGTGTCCGAACACGTCCCACGCGTGATAGACCCTCGGGTCGCCACCGAGGAAGTGCCTGTGGAAACCGTACCCGTACAGGATATTCCTGACGAGCGCCTCGCCCGAGCAATTGTTCTCGTTCGGCTCGCAATACGAGCTGCCGAGGTATATCTGGCCGCGCTGGATCAGACCGAACAGAGCGGCGCGGTGGTCCGGATACTCGTCGACGAATGGCTTCAGGTAGTCGATTTCGTGCAGGAATGCCTTGTAGGTCGGGTCCGCCATGCATGCGTCGACAAGCTGCCGTGCGTTTTCTATCGAGACTCGATTGTAGTGCGCCTGGTCGCTCACCCACACCGGATCGCAATGGAACCCCTCCATGACGTGGATAACGCCCGGGTCGGGAAGCCCGGGAAGCGCGACCGACGCTTCGACGCGTGCGGCCCCCTTGGCAAGCGAGACCTTCGTCGCCGCAGTCGGCTGCGCTGTTCCCAGTGGCGTCGCGCCCAGGGGCGCGGCGACGCGCACGGCACGAGCGCGGCCTGGTTCGACCATGACCGGTTGCAGCGGATCGCCCGCAGGCTGACCGTCCAGCGACGCGACTATTCCATCGACGCTCACGCTGTCGGGTGCCATGTTCACCACCACCGCGTCGATTTCGAGTTCCGGTGTATCTGCCGGGCCGCGCCAGAACCCGGGCGTCGAGATCAGCGCGATGCCGATGCCGTCGCCCATCGGCTCCGGTGTGCCCGCCTCGACCTCGATCTTCCATGAAGCGTTCGACGAGGCCCGCGGCGCCGCGACCTTGAGGAGGAGGCAATGCTCTCCGGGCGAGAGCGATACGACCGCCGGGGCGGTGTCGGGCCCGACGACGGTGCCGTCGACCATGATCTGCGCGACGGAACGCGAATGGCCGACGTTTACGCACGCTCTGACGACAATTCGGACGGGCGTCTCGGTGGAGAGGTACGTCGCGGCATAGGCGAGCGCCGTGCCCACACCGGGGTAAATCGCGCCGAGCCGGTAGCTCGACGAGCCGGTTGCGCGCGTCCACCGGCTCATGCCCCCGACGACCGCCGCGTTGACGTGCTCCATGCCCTCGGCCGGACGCACGGTACGCTCGACCCCGAGCGGGTCGCAGTCGATCGAGTCGACGCGCCCGATGTTCTGTTCACGCTCCATGTTGCCGGGTATGTCGAATGGGAACGGCCCGACCACCAACCAGTCCGTCAGCGGCGCGCCGACCCCAAGTTTCTCGACTGTGACGACCGGACGTCCATCGGTCCAACGGCTGATCTGTTGCATCTCTAGTCTCCTGCGAAAGCATCCACCGCGAGGCACGGCCCTAGGCGCGGCCAACTGCGAATCCCGACCTTTAGATGGACGCACCGTCCCATCGGCTACGCAAGGCGACAACTGCATCCATGGCCGCCCGTCAACGGTCCTCCGTCCGCACATTTCCGATGTTTACACCGATTTAACGCATGTGCAATTGGCGCGAAACATCCCGACGTTATCATTCTATGCGTGGAGACGACAAGGTGCCGGTCGACGGGCCTGACTACTGACGAAAACCCTCGATAGACGGAGTGTACCAGCCATGGCAAGGACCCCCGAAGACGTAGTAAGCATGGCGAAAGAGAACGGAGCGCAGGTACTGGATCTCAAGTTCACGGATTTCCCGGGCCAGTGGCAGCACTTCTCCGTGCCAATCGCCAACCTCGAAGTAGATTTGTTCGAAGACGGACTCGGTTTCGACGGTTCATCGATCAGAGGCTGGCAGAAGATCAACGAAAGCGACATGCTCGTCGTTCCCGATCCGGACACGGCGCTGATGGACCCGTTTGCCGAAGCGCCGACCCTGAGCCTGATATGCGACATTCACGACCCGATAACCGGCGAGCGCTACACTCGGAACCCGCGCAACGTCGCGCAGAAGGCCGAGGCGTACATGAAGTCGACCGGCCTCGCGGACACCGCGTACATTGGGCCTGAGGCCGAGTTCTTCATCTTCGACGATATCCGTTTCAGCCAGGACGTCAACCACGGCTTCTATCACATCGACTCGGTCGAGGGTCGTTGGAACAGTGGGTCCGAGGAGGGGCCGAACCTCGGCTACAAGCCGAGGATGAAGGAAGGATACTTCCCGGTCCCGCCGACGGATCACTTCAACGACATCCGCAACGAGATGATGCTGACGATGATCAAGTGCGGCCTGACGCCCGAAGCGCAGCATCACGAAGTGGCGACCGCCGGGCAGGGCGAGATCGATCTGAAGTTCTCGCCGCTGGTGAACATGTCGGATCAGCTCATGCTGTTCAAGTACATCATCAAGAACGTCGCACACGCACACGGCAGAACCGTTACGTTCATGCCGAAGCCACTGTTTGGCGATAACGGCTCGGGCATGCACACGCACATAAGCCTGTGGAAGGGCGCCGAGCCTCTTTTCGCGGGCAGCGGTTACGCGGGCCTCAGCGAATTGGCCCTGTTCTTCATCGGTGGCGTGCTGAAGCACGCGCCCGCGCTACTGGCCTTCACGAACCCGACGACCAACTCGTACAAGCGGCTGGTACCGGGCTACGAGGCCCCGGTGAACCTGGCGTACTCGCAACGGAACCGCTCGGCGGCCTGTCGGATTCCGATGTACTCGCCATCGCCGTCGGCGAAGCGGCTTGAGTTCCGGTGCCCCGACCCGTCCTGCAACCCGTACCTTGCCTTCTCGGCGTTGTTGATGGCCGGCCTCGACGGCGTGCAGAGCAAGATCGACCCCGGCGAGCCGCTCGACAAAGACCTCTACGATCTTCCGGCGGAGGAAGCCGCTCTTGTGCCGAAGACCCCGCCGTCGCTGGATGCGGCGCTCGATGCCCTTCGAGCGGATCATGATTTCCTTCTCAAGGGCGACGTCTTCACGGAGGACGTGATTGAGACCTGGATCGAGTACAAGTCGGAGAACGAAGTCGACGCGCTGCGGTTGCGGCCGCATCCGTGGGAGTTCGCGCTCTACTACGACATCTAGAGTCGTCTTCCGGATTCACCAGGATTTCCCCTCGCAGGCCCGTGGGCCGGGCGCGTTACGGCGTGCACGGTTTGCGGGCCTTGCTATCAAAGGTCGCCGGAGTTTCCTTTATAGATGCATTGTCCAAATGCCCCTGTAGCTCAGTTGGTTAGAGCCACCGGCTCATAACCGGTTGGTCCCAGGTTCGAATCCTGGCGGGGGCACCAGAAATTGCATGGTTGCCGGACTAGATAGGGCGGTTAGCTCAGTTGGTTAGAGCGCCGGTTTCACATACCGGAGGTCACAGGTTCGAGTCCTGTACCGCCCACCATCAGCGGCGACGATCTCGCCCGAGACGTCGAGCCGCCGCCGAGTGTCGCCGCAGAGGCGGTCTTGGCGAGGGTAATGGTCAGGTGAGACGCTTTGCACATATATTGCACGACATACGAGGCCTGGCGGACGACGGGTGATGTGCCAACCATAGCGCATCACCCGATTTTTTTGTGCGTCCATCCTACTTGCGAGGGAGCGGTATGAAAGAGATTCTCACGAACCTCCTGGCGCTTCAGGACGTCGACAACGAGATCGACCTACTCCACAAGCACAAGAGCGACTATCCCACTAGAATGGAAGAACTCAAAGGCATCGTAGGGGAACTCACCGACGAACGAACGGCCAACGAAGAGCGGGCCGCCGAGCTGGAACAGAGCGTGAGGCATTTCCAACAGCAGCTCGAGATATCGAAGGACGACCTCGTGAAGCACCAGGAACGGCTCCTGCAGATCAAGACGAACAAGGAGTTCGACGCGGTGCAGCAGGAGATTCTCTCGCTCCAGCAGTCCTCCGACGACTACGAGATGGAGTTGCTCAAAGCCGACGAGGAAGCCGCGACTGTGCGCCAGGCGCTCGAAGAGACCGAGGCCGAGCACTCGCAGAAGGTCAAAGAGGGGCAGGACGAGATCGCCGACCTGGCCAAGAAGACCAAGGCGATAGACACGGAAGTCGAGGAAGTCATCGTGCGCCGGAAGGCGGCAGCCGAGGGACTCGACGCGCGGATGCTCAACATGTACGAGCGTGTCCGTCGCGGCAGGAAGCTGGCAGTCGCGCGTGTTCTGAGGGGTGCATGCAGCGGGTGCTGGCGAGCGCAGCCGCCGCAACGGATCAACGAGTTGCGCAAGTTCGCTCGTGTCATCGTCTGCGAGGGCTGCGGCCGGATACTGGTCTGGGGCGAGGACGACCAAAGCTAGCCGTCGTGCGCTGACGCGCACGTTGGGAGTTCACTCCGTGAACTCCAGGATCGCTGTACGGAGAACGGCGATTCGGGCACGGCGCAGACTCCACGTCCAGCACGTGACGATATTCGTACGGTTCCCGCGCAACGAGTGTATATTCCGTAGGAATGGGGGATCTGTCGCGACCGCACGTCGACGGATCGGCGGCTTGGCGTGTGCCGCAAGGCCGAGTGCAGAACAGGGGAGGGATACCCGATGAGAGCCGGCAGGATACTCAGGGCGATCACGTGTTTGGCGCTTGCGAGCGCGATCTGGCTGCCGACAACCTCCCAGGGCATCGAGCAGATCGCGGAACTTCTGGCAGACGATGGTGCCTCCGGCGCAAACTTCGGCCGGTCGGTCTCGATCTCCGGTGACTACGCGATAGTGGGTGCAAATTGGGACGACGGCCCCGGCGGGGCCAACACTGGCTCGGCGTATCTGTTCTACCGCAACCATGGTGGCACTGACATGTGGGGGCAGGTGGCCAGGCTGACGGCCGCCGAT
>CAZSJP010000261.1:0-6751 GCA_964606675.1 uncultured bacterium | reverse complement strand
GACTCAGGTGTACGATCGAGCCAGGCAACGACGTACTCCGCATCCTTGATGGGCCGAGCGTACTCGTGATTCAGCGCATACGCCGCAGTGAGCAGAGCGCGGACGACGTCCGCCTTCATCTGCAGCAAATGCATATTGTTGCCCATCACCTCGGCGCGCCAGAGCTTGTCAGACAGGATGCCGTTCAGCGTCTTGAAGGATTCCTCTATGATTGGCCCGGACCACGCTTCCCGGTAGGCCAAACGCACCTTCAGGTCCGGCCACATGCCGCGTCGGTCGTAGAGGACAATCGCGCGGACGTACTCGGAGACGTGCTCACTTCGCCCCGCCTGGTCGTCGATCCTGCGGGGCATCGACGCGTAGTCGTCGTTCGTGCCAATCGTCAGATGTGTGTCGATTCCCCGAAGCCGCATCGAAGGACCGAGGATCGGATGATCCGCTCCGACGACGTTGAGCACGTAGCCCGGCTGCGGCTCATTACCGAAGCGTTCGATGAGGGCCTTCTTCGCTCCGTCACACTCGGATTCGCTCGGCAGATCGCCGTAGCTGCCCCACATGTCAATGTCGGAATACTCGTGCGCATTGCCCAAAGCGGTGGATCCACCTAACACTACGGAGTCAATGCCTCTCACCCGGGAGAACTCGTCGGCAACCGCTCGAGCGACCTCCAGGCGCTTGACTGACTCGGGCGTTGGGGTGCGGCCGCTCCACGCCGATCGCGTTGCATTCATCGTCAGCCCTCCGAAGCGCCCCGTTCTCTGCGCAGGCTCACAACCACCGCTCCAGCCAATCCCACGCCTTGCGGCCCGACCATTCGTGATGACCTTCGAACAGGTCGATGTCGATGCGATCCGGAACGCCGGCGACTTCGTAGACGCGTTCCGTCACCTCGTACGCGGCCAGCGTACGCTCGCGGCTGTAGCATTGGTCCTCGCTCGCGCTCTCGACCAAGAGCGGCCGAGGCGCGATCAGGCCGCCGATCTCGCCACGGTCGGCAACTTCGAGCAAGTGCGGCACCACGTTGCAGATACAACCGAACTCACCGTTCTCGTACACCGCCAGATGCCCGCTGATGACGGCCGCCCCGACGCGCTCGTCCATCGCGGCAAGCCACATTGTTCCGCCGCCGCCGCCCGAAAGCCCGATGCACCCGACGGAGCCTTCACGGCAATCGTCGCGCGTTCCGATGTAATCGATGAGCCGCATGTTGTCGAGCGTGTGCATCCCGATGACGCTCGTGCCCAACAGCAGCGCAGAGATCGCAAGCGTGCCGCAGACGTTCCTTTCGTCGCGCCGCTCTCCGAAGCCTCGTTTGTCCGGCGCGAACACGATGTAGCCACGCTCGGCAGCCGCGGCGGCGTAGTCGTAGTTGAGTTCGCGGATGCGCGCAGCCGCTTTGTCGTCGGCGGCGACGCCCACCACGTCGCACATGCCGTTGCCGTGGCCGTGCAGCGCCAGCATCGGGACGAACGGCCCCGGTCCGTGCGGCCGCAGGACGTACAAAGGCATCCGGTAGTCGGGGGTCGTCTGGAGCAGCATCCGCTGGCGGGTGTACGCCCCGACGTCTTCCGGCGGGTCGCTCTCGACGAGCGGCTCGCACGTCCACGATTCCATGAGGTCGATGCCGCTCAAGCCTCGCAACTCCGCGCGCAGGTCCCGGCGCCACGTTTCGAACTCGGCCCTGGTTTCCGCTCGGAACGCCACACGACGCTCCGAGTTGTCGAACTGGCTGACGAGTGTGCCGATTGCATCTGACATGTGGCGTCATCCTCTTGTGTGCCGCTCCGGCCCTGGATCGGCCCTGGTTCCTCATACGATATCGCTTTCGGCGTCCTGCGGGAACCCTTTGTGCGCCATGAGGCTGCCGGACGTTCGGCATGGCATAGGAACGCCGGGGCCGTCGCGACATATTTCCGAGTATTGCGGACATGGCACACCTGCGCGAGATCAACTCGTAGACGAGGGCGCAAAATGGACATTCAGGCGGGGCTTCGGCGCCCCAAGATAGACATGCACTGCCACGCGTGGCCATTCGAGAACGTCGATGAAGAGGCGATTTCGACCGACCAGCTCGTGGTCGCCGGTGAGATGCTCGGCATCACCGAGTTCTGGTGCTCGTCGCCCTACATCGGCGCCGGATTCCCCACCATCGAGCAGGTTCGCCACGAGAACGACGCGGTGCTGCGCGCCATGAAGAGGCACCCGAAACGCATCCGCGGCATGTGCTACGTGCTGGGCGGCCACTACAAGGCCGCGCTCGACGAGGTGGACCGCTGCCTCGATGAGGGCATGGTCGGGATCAAACTCTACTTCCAGTATAAACTAAGCGACCCGGCGGTGTGGCCGGTCATCGAACACGCAATCGACCGGCGGATGCCGATCTTGGTGCACGCCGGCTACTTGCGAGACGCCGACGACCTGTCACGACAGCCCCGGATCTCCAACGGCGAGGACTTTGCCATCGCAAGCCGCGAATACCCCGAAGCCACGCTCATACACGCTCACATAGGCGGCGGCGGCGACTGGGAGTGGACCGTTCGCGCGATGCAGGACACGTCGCCGAACCTCTACGTCGACGTCAGCGGCAGCAACCTCGACGATGGGCAGGTCGAGTTCGCCGTCGCCGAGATGGGTGTCGAGCGCGTGTTGTTCGGCACCGACGGCACGATGACCGGCAGCGTCGGCAAGGTGCTGGACGCCGATCTGACCGATGGCGAACGCGAATCGATCTTCTGGACGAACGCCGAGCGGATTCTCGCCCACGCCGGCAAAGAACCGACCGAGCCGAGACAGGAGGGGGCACGATCATGATCTTCGACGCGAATGCGTGGATCGGCGTCTGGCCGTTCAGGTCGCTGAGAGACAATACGCCCGAGAAGCTGTTGGCCCGGATGGACCGATCCGGGATCGACCTCGCGGCCGTATCGCAGATCGAAGCGGTGTTCCATCGGAGCCCGCAGCCGGCGAATGAGAAGCTGGCCGAGTCGGTGGCGCCGTTCGGCGATCGCCTCGTACCGATGGCGACTATCAACCCGACCATGCCGGGCTGGGAAGACGATCTTCGCGCATCCCAGGAGAGCTTGGGCATGAAGGCCGTCCGGCTGTTCCCGCCGTATCAGGGCTACGATGCCGATGGGCCGGAGATCGCAAGAGTGCTCGAAGCATGCGCGGAACGAGCGCTGCCCGTGTCGATCCCGCATCGGATGGAGGACAGCCGCGAACACCATCCGATAGACCCCGGCAAGACTGTCGCGCTGGATGCCATCGCCGACCTCGTTGCCGCCGCCCCGAACGCGACGATCATTGTGCCGAACGGCCGTGGGTTCACACACTCGGCGCTCTGGACGAGGACCGATCTGCGCGACAGGCCGTGGTACGTCGATCTCTCGCTAACGGAAGTCCATTACACGCTTCACCGCTCGCTCGCCGGTATGCGCGAGCTGGCGACGTTCCTGGACGAGGGTGGCGCCGAGCACCTGATGTTCGGCACGCATCTGCCGTTCTCGTACGCCGGACCGGCGCTGGTGAAGCGTGCGGTGCTCGATGTCGACGACCGGACGTTGGAGGACGTCAGCTACAACAACGCGGCAAACGTGTTCGGCGTGGCCGCCGTTCGTTGACGCGCCCCGCGTCGCCGGATACTGTATGCACAGAGGAAGTGTTCGGGGCGCGTGAGGGTGGTGTGCCGGATTCTCAAGATCGCGGCGACCCCGGTCGATGATGCGGGGAGGAGCCGATGAACGCGATGCGATATGCGCTGCAACTGCTGCTGGCCGGCGCGTTGATCCTGCCCGTCGCCACGACGGCTGTGCCTGTAACTCCCACTCCAGGGCTGGGATTCGGCACGTACAACCGACTGCTGGACCTGGCGAACCTGTGGGATCACTTCACCAACCGCAACTACGGCGGCTACCACAACGCCCTCAGTTGGCCGGGAGCGTGGTCGACGAACAACGATGACGAGCGCCGCACGTACGCCAACTACAAAGGCTTCGTCATCGGCGCCAGGAACGTGCCCGAGCCGCAGTATCACGACATAGTTTCGCCGTACATGGTCGGCCAGCGCGACGGCAGAAACGACGGCGTGCAGGAGCAGCCGATCTTCATCGTGCAACCCGATACGAGCGCGACTGGTTGGAACCGCATACAGTTTCTCTTCAAGGGACGGCTCGTCCGGCGTACGTACCGCCAAGACTACCCGGACGTATCCGTGAACGGTGTCGTTTCGGGCCACTACTGGCGCCCGCGCGTGCCGGGCCAGACTGTGGAACTCGTCGGCGACGAGGCCGACGCGCCATACCAGGAGGACGCTATCGATCCGACCATACCGTGCGATCTCCAGATCGAGACCTATAGCTGGACCCGGATGGGCATCGCGAACAGCCGCATGGTGTACACGTTCGTCGACCGCGACAACGACGATGCGCACTTCTGGCACTGGCGGCTCATCAACGACGGGATATGGGGCCGGCTCGGAATCGACATGGTCGACAGCGAAGGCCCGTGGCCGAAAGTCGAAGGCGTGATGCACAGCTTCATGTTCCAGTGGGACAGGACATCGGCCGGTGCGATCGTGACCGGTAGCAGCGGCGAGGCCAACAACGATTCGATCTGGGATTACTACGGACGCGACTACGACGGCGCGCGGTCGGAGGACATGCGCTTGGTGTGGGTCCGCGACGGCGATCAAGACGTGTCGAAGTTCCCGGCCTACCCCAACGGCAGCACCGACGACACGGGCGACCCGCATCCTCTGACCGGCGATCTGCTGACCGCGAAGGCGGGCGGCTTGCAGTTCCTGCACTACGACATGTCGACGACCGACCGACGCGACGACCCGGCGCAGCCGCGCACGATCGGGTGGGTCAACTACGGCACGCTGATCCAGACAAGCGTGGACGGGCACGAGGCCAAGTACAACCAGATGCTGTGGGGCCTTGAGAAGAGCGGGGAGTACTACCGTGGCGACGTGACGAGCACCCCCGGACGCGGCGCTCACCCATACGGCGGCTCGTGGATCAAGGCGAGCAACGATCCGGCGACGTCAGGGGCGTATTGGCCAGGCAGGGCGCTCGGAGTCGACATCGAGGTCACGGACGTCGAGCAGCAGGCGGCGTACGGGCCGAAAGACATGGCAGCGTACGACACGTTGAACATGATCGTCGCGCTGGGTGTGAACGGGCTCGACATGCAGACGGCGCAGCAGGTTGGCCGCGACTGGATGGCGGGCACGGTTACCGACGCCGAGAAGAACGCGCGGGTCTTCAGCGCGAAGGACTCCCTGTTCAGGACGATGCGGCAGGCGAAGGCCGTGTATGAGGCCGCGACGTTCGACGACGGTCACGGAGGCGTACGCCATGCCTCGACCCGCTACGAACTGGAGGATGCGTTCCGTGCCGCTGTGGACGACGGCATTCTGTCGCTCTCGCCGCCGGCACCCGCGACGTTCGACGTCGAGGACGGCTCCGGCCACATCGCGCTATCGTGGACGCTCAACACTTCGACCGGCTCCGACATCGCCGGATGGCGACTCTACCGGGCGCTCGGCGGCTTCAAGAGCGATTCGGCGTGGACGTTGGTCGGTGAGTTCCCGCCGGGCCAACTCAGCCATCGGGACGACGACGCGAAGGTCGGGTATGGGTATTACTACTACCTGACGACGTTCGATGCCGAGGGCCACGAGTCGACGATGCACACGCGGACCTCCGACCCGGCGATGCGGGGACTCACGAACCCCGTCGGCACGGCCGCCCCTCGCGCCCGACTCGCGCTCGATCAGAACGCTCCGAATCCGTTCAACCCGAGCACGACCATCCGGTTCGCGGTCCGAGAGAGCGGCCCTGCAAGTCTGGTGATCTACGATGTCGGTGGCGGCCGCGTGCGGGCGCTCGTCTCCGGGCTGCTCCGGGCCGGCGCTCCCGACGCGGCATGGGACGGCACCGCCGCCAGCGGCCGAGATGTCGCCAGCGGCACGTACATCTACCGGCTCGAATCGGGCGGCGAGGTGCAAGTTCGACGGATGGCGCTGGTGAGGTAGGCGATCGATTTCCGGCCGTTCATGCGCGGCACGATAGGGTGGCCGACCTTCGCAACCGACGGACACATCGAGTGCGTGCCCCTATCCTCCGAGTCCGGCCCCAGCATGCATGTAACCTTTCCAGACCGACAGGCCACTACTATGCGTGGTCCATGTAGCGTGCGGGAGCTTTCGTGAAGAGCGACAACGCCGATTTGGTCGGACAGGCGCGCAATGGCGACAGAGCCGCTTTCGGGAGGCTGATCGAGCAACTTCAGCCCATGGCGCGACGCGTAGCTCTGGGGATGGTATGGGACGAAGAACTTGCGCGCGACCTCGTCCAAGAAGCGGTGCTTCAGGCGTATCTTTCGCTGGAGCATCTGAAGAACGACGACAGTTTCGCGAGTTGGCTCGTCGGCATCGTTCGCAATGTATGCCGCAATAGCATCCGACGGCGGGAGCGGGACAGGCAGTGGCTCGAATCTATCAGCCGAGACCTCCCTCTGCTTCCTCCGCACTCTGTCGCTGCCGTGCCGAAGCAGCCGGATGCGGTGCTGGCTGAGAATGAAATATGCGATCTCGTTGCCGAGGCTCTGGGTCGCCTATCGCCGAAGAATAGGGAGGCGGCTCGGCTGTTCTATTTCGAGCAACGCAGCACACTGGAAATCGCCGCGATATCGGGCACGTCCGTAGCGGCGGTCAAGGTTCGGCTCCTCAGAGCACGAGACCGTCTGA
>CAZSJP010000260.1:5636-6752 GCA_964606675.1 uncultured bacterium | reverse complement strand
TCCTGATTCTATCCGTGGCCCTTGGCCTCCTGGTGGCAGGGGCGCACGCGATCACCCGCAACACCACCGGCCCTTTCTCAGGCGGTAAGGAGAAGGGCTCCTGGCAGCTGTCCATCACCGACACGGACATCGATGCCTCGTGGGAGCTGATGGCCGAGGCCGACAAGGGCTTCACGCAGCTGACCGCTTCCAAGCGGGTCGTCATCAGTAACACCGGATCCGATAGTATCTGGGCGACGGTGACGGGTGTCGACTCGACCAACCAGCGATACAAGAAGCACTCGGCTATGATCGCTGATGGGGAGAAAGACACCACTGACTTCGCCTTCTACGCTATCGAGTCGTTCTATGCTGACCGGGAGTCGGATGCGGCCATCGAGCTGATCCAATCGGGGGGCGCCACGCTGCACACCATAGCGATCGGCAAGCTGCACGAGGCCACCGCCCTACGGACGTTTGGCGATAAGGATGAGCCGGCCATCACGTCGATCACTTACGGCATACAGTCAACCACCAACGTGCAGTTCCAGTGTCGTGTCTATCCCGATATCGCGGATGTGCGCGATGCGACGGACGGCTACTGGGTGCTGGGCGGCACCGTCGAGATCGATGAGGCGCACGGACAGAAGACCATCAACTTCGGTCAGCCCGTCCGCCTGGGTAAGAAATCCGTGGTAGAGGTATGGGCCAAGGGAGCCGGCGCCAATGCGATCGGCTGGGTCGTCCTCCAAGGCATAAGGGATAAATAGGTATGTCTCGTGAACTCATTACAGGTGAGGAGGCTCGCAAGCTCATCGAGGGCGAACTCGGGGACTCGGGTGTGGCCGTGGTGTCGGATGAAACGGAGGACCTATACGAGGACGAAGAGCCCGAAGCAGACTACACCTACTTGCTCGGCCTCAAGGTGCTCGTACACCGGATGCCCTTTGACCTCGAGCTGGACCCCACGCTGACGCGCGATGAGGCCGAGGGGGTCACCGCCCGGGGCGTCCAGGAGGCGTCCTTTGGGGCGTGGAAGATAGAAGTCAACTGGGACAAGAAGAGCTGGGCCGGCAAGATACCGCCAGGCTATATGCGCGTCTCGTGGCACGACACGGAGATGGCTATCCTGGGCCC
>CAZSJP010000260.1:0-5626 GCA_964606675.1 uncultured bacterium | reverse complement strand
GCTGACCGTCCGCACCTGCTGGTTTTGTGGGGCCGGCGGCTTGGCCGACAAGGAGAGACAGATCGGCGTCGTCCTCCCCGACCATCCGTGTCCCTATTGCGGCAATAAGGACTGGTTCGGTGTGATGGCCACGCCCCGAGATTTCGAGAAGGACTGTCGCGCTGACATAGCCGACAACTGCGGCCACGATGAGCGGGTATACAAGATGACGGGAGGCGGCCTGGCCGTCTGAATGCACCACTGCTCTTTGACAACTGAATAGCTGTTTTTCCACACGCACCACGAAGCCCGGGCAGGAGGGACCTGCTCGGGCTTTCTCTGTTCTACAACCACCCATCACCTCACCGACCGATGCCTCTATGTCTGCGGTTTATGTCCCGTCAAAAAGGACCGATGAGCCCTGGACCGATGGAGTGTACGTCACAGGAGGATGCACCATGGCCAAGAAGACTTGGCAAGACAAAGGGCTGCACCACGCCCCCGACGAACGCGCTGCACAGGCTGCGAACGAGGAGGACGAAAAAGAGGAGCAGTCTCAGGACGACACCATCGAGATCGATGGTGAGAAGTATTCGCGCAAGGACGCTGTCGACGCCCTCAAGAACAAGTCGAGCTGGGAGCGATCCCTCAAGCAAAAGGACCAGATGCTGGCCGAAAGCCGAAAAACCATGGAGTCGGTGGTCAACAAGGTCCTGGAGGGGGGAGCAAAGCCCCCCGCGCAGGAGGAGCCCGAAGAGGCCCCCCCCGGATGCCTTCAAGACGTTTGGGGAGGCGACTACTCGACAGGCGATGTCACAGGCAGAGGAGAAGACGGCAGCGGCCACCACCCAGCTCTCGCGCCAACAGGCCAGCGATCGAGCGGATAGCGCCGCCGCCGAGAACGTCCGCAGGGCGCGCGATTACTACGAAGACAAATACCCCAACTTGTCGCGGCAGCAGGTCGACCAGGTCATCCGCAAGCTCAACAACCTCAAGGGCGAGGAGTATGGCGATGTCCAGAACTTCGGCCACGGCCAGGCCGTGCGGCAGCTCAACGAGCAGGCATTCGAGGATGCCCTGCAGCTGACGCCGTCCGTGCGCTCCGCGCGCGAAGCGGCCAAGACTAATGAGGCTCGCAAGGAGGGTATACGCACCAATCAGGTAGGGCGACAGGCCACCAGCGATGTGCCGGTGGACAAGCCCAGTCCCAACGCTCCTCTGGCGGACAAGATCGAGTGGTTCCGCACGCAGGATGAAGACACGGTAGCCGCAGAGATCAGCAAGATGTCACCCGAGGAGAAAGACGCGCTCGCCAGGGAGGTCTACATAGGCCCTGACGGGTAACAACCTAACAAAATAAGCGGCGAGCCATGCCGGTCGCATGTCCTCGCCGCCTCCAATAGAAAGGACAGACAATGTCTGCTGCCATTGGATATGTCACTGGATCGGGTTCGGCCACCAGCCTTTCCGATCCACTGGTGAAGATTTTGTGGAGCGACAAGCTGCATGTGCAGACGCTCAACGAACTCTTCTTCACCGAGCGAGGCATGACGGCCCCCGAGCAGGGCGATGAAGAAACCTTCGAGCGGCGCCCCGCGGCTCCCATCATCGTCAAAGATGATTTCTCCAAGAGCCGCGGCCAGCGGATCCGCCTGGCGCTGCGCCTCCAGCTGACGAGCAACAGCGATCGCTCGTCCCTGGATTCGCACACCTATTCGTCTGAGACGATGGTGGGCAATGAAGAGGTCATGGAGCTGTACGACATGGAGTGCCTGGTCGAACTGCTCAAGAACGCGACCGCCTTCGACACGCCCGAGATTCAGTCGTTGCGAACCAACTTCCGCATGGAC
Source organism: uncultured bacterium (assembly GCA_964606675.1). Classification (GTDB taxonomy): domain Bacteria; phylum Latescibacterota; class MWCZ01; order MWCZ01; family MWCZ01; genus CAZSJP01. Next base: position 3,797 of record CAZSJP010000260.1, on the reverse strand, counting down.
GTGCAGGCCCGGGATGCGCTGGGCGACTGGATGCGCGACCAGAAAGAAGAGGGCATCAACGACGCTTTCGTGGATGGCAATGCCGCCCACGTTATCGCCACCACCCTCAAGTCGTCTGACACCCACCCCAACATCAAGTACGGGGTGTCGAGCGACAACAGCTCCAACGACGACCTGGATGCCGGCGACACCCTGTCGGTGGCCCTGCTGCGGCGTATGTATGGCTGGGCGCGACAGAACAAGATCAACCCCGTCCGCGACGAAGGGCAGGAGGCGTACTGCCTGCTGGCACCCGTCAGCGCCGTCAACGACCTGGACGCCGATAGCGAATATCGGGATTCGATGAATAACGCCGGTCCTCGTGCGTGGAACAATCCCATGTTCTCGCGTGCGGAGAAGAAGTTCGGTGGCGTCTTCGTCCACGAGTATGAGCGACTGCGTAGCCCGACGCACGCCAACAGCGCCAACATCTTCCAGTGCATGTTGATCGGTGCCCACTCCGTCGTCCTGGGCAACGCCGACAAGCCGCGACTGGTCCGCCGCAAGGAGGACGAGTACGAAGACCGCTACGGTGTCGGTATCAAGCACATCTTCGGATGCGCCCGTGCCGACTTCGTGGATCGCACCGACGCGACGACCATCAACCAGTCCTCGGCTCAGTGGAACGTCTGGGCGGAAGGCTCTTACTAATCCGCGAGGGGGGAGTCAAAGAGGCTCCCCCCTCCATCCATCCACCTAATTGAAAGGTGAGAACAATGAAGCGCTTTTTGGGGATTTTTCTCACGGTCCTCCTGGTGTTCGGCGCAGTCGGATGGGTGACCGCCGAGTCCACCGTCCCGTACGGACCCAAGCAGGGCAACGCCTTCATCGGGTCGTTGACCTTCAAACCGCTCTCGGGATCGACCCGCACCCTGATCGACACCCTCCTGACGACCACGGCCGACACCTCCAGCTCGGTCAAGATCGCCGGGGCTAAGTCGGTGTCGCTCTGGTTCGTCATCGATCCCAAGGGAGCCAAGGGCAACAACCTGACGGTGACGCCGCAGCTGTCGGTCGACGGCACCTACTGGAAGGATATCACCCCGGCCTGGTCGCTGGGGGCCTCCACCACCGAGGCGACCTACCAGGCGGTGCTTGTGGCGCCGGCTGGGGCCGACTCGACCGTGGCGGGTGCTCCGTTCGGTTCGGGCGCGTGGGCCGCGCAGGCGAGGGGTGCTAAGTATCTCCGCACCATCGTCACCGACCTGGCGACCACCTCCACCAAGGATACCGTCTTCGTCAACTCGCTCAAATACAACGTTGTGCATTGAGCGAGCGGGGCGATACCAACCACTGATTCACGGGGAGAGGCCGTGGTGTATGGCCTCTCCCCTTCACCCTATTCAAAAGAGAGATCATGTCTGGAATCTTTGTCGAATACAGCCTGCAGCCTGGCGATCCCGGCTACACGGATAAGCCCATGCGGCGGTATGTCTCGCGGCGTGGCTACCTCGACTTTCTCCCCCGGGAGGAGTATGACGGCCGGCGTGTGGAGGAGTTTGCTACCGAGGAGGAGGCCATCCGCTTTATCGGTGGACAGGTCAAGCTGTATACGGTCGCTCACGACCTCATCTCTGCCGAGGAGCAGATCCTCATCCGCGATTTTCTCGTGAAAGAGATCAAGCCGCTGGCCGATCGCGTGGCGGCGCTCGAGGAGCAGCTGGCCAAGCCCAAGCCGCGGCGGCGCAGCAAAGCCACCGAGGACAAACCCGCAGAAGAGTAAACCATGGCAATCACCTGGGGCACCTACAAGGCGCGCATCGCGCGACGGGCACACAAGGTGCTGACGCGCACCATCGATGATGGGGACGTCGAGCACTGGGGCAAGGCCGGTATCGAGTTTGTGGAGAACGAGGATGCCTGGGGCTATCTGCGTGTGGCCAAGACGCTGACGATGGTGGAGGACACCTACGAGTATGCTTGGCCCGACGATATCGAGCGGTTCGATGCCTCCTCTCTTCGCTATGGGGGCGACGGGACGCACCTGGCCTACCGGAGGCGCCCCGAGAATATCGACGAGGAGCTGGGACCCCACTGGCGGACGGACACCACCCAGGCGGGGACGCCCGATCGGTTTGTCGACTTCGGCCGCAAGTTCTGGCTGGCCCCCATGCCGTCCGCCACGTTCGTCGCCAGCAACGCGACGCTCTACTACTACGCCTGGATGTCGGACCTCTACACGATCGAGGACGACGATGACGACGCCACCGAGCTGCTCATACCCCGCCGGGGGCTGGAGTTCTACGTCACCGCTGCGTTGATGGTGGGCCTGCAGCAGGAGGATGACCCCGACTGGCAACGCTTCGAGCAGACGTTTGAGCGGCAGATGATCCGCTTCCGGTCGTTCAACCCAGCGGTGCGTGCCGACGTCGACATCCCCGTCCCTGACTTCGCTCACAATATGAGGTACTGATGCCCACGAGCGCCGCCTCTGTCACCACCACGGCCACACAGATCGTCGCCAAGCGGACGACCCAGCCCGGGCGGATCGGCCTCATCCTGACCAATATGTCGTCTGTCCCGGTCTATCTGGGTGATGACGACACGGTCACTACCAGCACGGGGACGCCGCTGCCGGCCACCTCCACGCGCGAGTTTTTCCCACACAACGAGGTCGTGCAGATGTACTACCGAGGGGATGTCTACGGTATCGTGGATGAGGACGACTTGACGGGGACTGATCTGACCGCCGCGGATGTGCGCGTTTGGGAGATAACAACGGTATGAAACAACGACGCACCTACCCCTTTCCACCGCGGCGGCGCTCCTGGGCCGGTGAGGACAGCATCGACGGCCTGGTGGACGATATGTTCGCCATGGGATGGCTGCAGGAGCTGACCAACTACCACCTCTTGCGGGGCGAGCTGCGTAAGCGCGAGGGGCACATGCCCTATATCGCGGGTGGCATGAACGGATCGGCGGCAGGGCAGGGCCTGGGCCTCTACGACTTCGCTGGGACGCGCAAGCTGGTGGGGCAGGCCGGGGCTAAGATCCTCATGTCTACCGGCTCCAGCTGGTCGGATATCACGGGCGCCCTGTCACCCACGGCCGACGATGACACCCTCCTCAAGACTTCTCTGTTCCACGACGGCACCAACGGCCTCCTCTGCGGGGCTGATGGTAACAGCAACCCCTGGTATTACAATGGCAGTGGCAATGCTACGGCCATGCCTATCACCGCGGCCGAGGACCTGTGTCCCTTCAAGCACTTTATGTTCGCTATTGGGACGTCTGATGGCCCTTGCACGACGCGCTGGTCCGCCCCGGGTATCGTCACCACCTGGACGAGCGAGAACCTGTTCGACTGCACGCGCGACTCGGTGGGGATGGCGCTGACGCAGCATAACCGGGAGACGCTCCTGGCTTTCCACGAGCACTCCGTCCACGCTATCCACTACAACTACGGCGTGGGGGCAGGTGTGAGCAGCTACTTCACCAACCGGATGGTCGACGGCGAGCGGGGGCTGGCCTCCCGCACGGGCGTATGCACCTACAAGGGTGTCACCTACTTCGTCTCTGACGACGGCGTCTACCGCATCACGTCGCCCTCTCGACCGGCCGAGTATATCTCGCGCACGCAGGAGGGCTTCTGGGCTACGCTCAACCCTGCACGTAAGCAGTATATCACGGCCATCCCCCGGGGGGAGCCCTGGAACGAGATCCTCTTTCTGGTGTCGACGGGTAGCAACACGCAGCACAACGCTATGATGGTCTACAACCCCACCATCGCGGCTATGTTCGGCCCTGAGGCGGGATGG